>NZ_JBFAZW010000156.1:0-19034 GCF_040682015.1 Dactylosporangium sp. NPDC051485 | reverse complement strand
ACCGGCACCGCGGCGGGCGAGCAGGCCGGCGCGCTGGCCGCCGCGGGCCTGCTGACTCTCCAGCGGGTCGTCGCGCCGCTGACCGAGGCGCTGCGCGGCGGCGCGCACGAGGCGGTGTGGCAGTTCGCCGTGGCCGCCCTGCCGCCGCTGCTGGCCCTGCCGCCCCGGCCCGGCCTGGCCGATCTGGTCGACCTCGCCGCGACCGCCGCCCGCACCGGCGGCGCAGCGCGCCCCGCCGTCGCGGGCCTGGCCCGGGCCGCCACCGGCCGCGGCCGCCTGGCCACCGCCGCCCGGAAGCTGGCCGCCCTGACGTCCCAGGCGTAGCCGCGGCCGTCGCGGGCCTGGCCCGGCGGCGGGTGCTGGCTTCCGGCGCGGGGGGCTGGTCAGGGCATGAGGGCGACCTTGCCGCCCGGGTGGCCGCCGCGCACCAGGTCGATCGCGGCCGGGGCCTCGGTCAGCGGGAACGTCCGGGCGACGGGTACGACGAGCTTGCCCTCGGCGGCCAAGTCCAGCAGCCGGCCGCGGACGCTGTCGCGGTACGCCGCGCTCTGTGGCAGCGCGCCGGCGATCGCGGTGATGCCGGCCGCCCGCGACCGGTCCGAGGGGACGATCGTCACGGCCCGGCCCGCGTCGGGCAGCAGCCGCCCGACCGAGTCGATGGCCTCGTCGGTGCCGACGGTGTCGATGATCGCGGCGATGCCCTCCGGCGCGGCCACGCGCACCCGGTCGACGAGCCCGGGCCCGTAGGCGATCGCCTGCGCGCCGGCGCGGCGCAGCAGGTCGAAGTTGCGCTCGCCCGCCGTGCCGACGACGTTGGCGCCCATGAGGCGGGCCTGCTGCAGCACGCTGATGCCGACCGCGCCGGACGCGCCGTGCACGAGGATCGTCTCGCCGGCCCGCACTCCGGTGACGTGCAGGGCCTCGGCGGCGGTGGTCCCGGCGAGCAGCAGGTTCGCCGCGGCCGGGAAGTCCAGCGCGCCGGGCTTGGCGAAGACGTCCTTCGCGGGGACGGTGACCTGGGTGGCGTACCCGCCGCTGATCCGGAACGCCACCACCTCGTCGCCGGCCGCCCCGCCACCGGAGGCGATCTCGGTGTCCGGGCCGATCGCGCTGAGCACCCCGGCGACCTCGTACCCGATCGGCAGCGGCAGCTCCCGGTCGGGCCCGCGCTCGGCGGCGATGGATTTGTAGTCGGCCGGGTTCACCCCGGCCGCCCGCACGTCGATCGTCACCTCGCCGGCGTCGGGCGGCCGGACGTCGGTCTCGACGAGGGTGAGTACCTCCGGCCCGCCGAACTGCGGCGCGATCCATCGCAGAGCCATGGCGCCCTGTCTACCCCGCCGGCGGTCCGGTAACCCGGCGCGGCGCGGGTTCACGGCGCCGCCGCCGCGGTCGCGCACCTCGGCAGGCTGTCGTAGGCTCGCCGCTCGTGACCGTTGATTTCGCTGCTGAGACCCCCGAGACGCAGGCCGAGCCGACCGGCCCCTCGATCATCTACACCGCCTACTTCTCCGCCGTCGAGGAACTGGTGGAGCACATGCGGGCCGCGGACGTGCTCAACCTCGGCTTCCGCGTCGAGTCCTACCTGGTGACGTCGGAGGAGGCCCCCGACACCATCCAGGTCGAGTTCGAGTTCACGCTGCTCAGCGAGCAGCCGACCCGCGAGGAAGAGCGGGACTGACCCGTTCCCCGGGGCCGGCCCCGCCGACGGGCGCGCCCGGCCCCGGGGGCGGCGGCTACGGGCTCGCCGGCCTGAGCCGTCTCGCCTGCTCGACGTGGTAAGCACCTCGTAGTACGAGGCGAGTAGTAGAGTCGTGGTCATGCACAGCACCGACGCCCAGATGGTCGTGCTCACCGTCCTCGCCGACCGGCCCCGCCACGGCTACGCCGTCAACGCCGGAATCGAGGCGCTCACCGGCCGAAAGCTCGGGCCCGGCAGCCTGTACGGTGCGCTGACCCGGCTGGAGGCCCGCGGGCTGATCGAGCCGGTGGCCGAGGACGGCGACGGCCAGGAGCGTCAGCGCACCATGCGGATCACCGACGCCGGCCGGGCCGCACTGCGGGCCGAGCTCGAGCAGCTGGCCCGGGTCGCGCAGGCCGGGCTGCGGGCGCTGGGGGCCGAGCCGGCATGAGCGGTCCGCAGCGTTGCGGAGGGACCGCGAACATTGGGCTCAGCCTTGGCTCGTGGCGTCCCTCCGCTTCGCTCCGGCGCCGGGGGCCGCGAGCCATGGAAACAACTTTGGCTCAGGTCGGCGCCGCAGCGGAGCGGAGGTGATGGCGTGAGCGCGGCCGAGGTCATCGTCGCGCTGTACCCGCCTGCCGTCCGGGAGCGCTGGGGCGCCGAGATCGGCCGGGAGGTCGCCGAACGCGGCGCCCGCTCCTGGACCGACGCGGTCGCCGGGGCGGTCCGGCTCTGGCTGCACCCCGGCGACTGGCCGGAGACCGCCGCCGGGCAGACCCGCCGGGTGCTGGCGGTCGCCCTGTTCGCCGTCACCGCCGCCGCGACGTTGCTGCTGCGGGCCGCCGAGCCGGCGCCGTATCCGCACGCCACCGCGCTGTGGCTCGCGCTGCTCGCGGTCGGCGCGCTGCTGGCGGCGCCGCTGCCGCCGCTGCGATGGCGCGCGCTGCGCATCCTGTGCGCCGAGGCGGTCGGCACCATGGCGGCCCCCGGCGTCGCGGTCGTGGCCATGGTCGCGCTCGCCAACAGCGGCCTGGTCGAGCGCCCGACGGCCGCGATCGGCGTGGTGCTGGTCGCGTACTACTGGTCGACACTCGCGTTCGCCGCGCTGCGGGCCTGCACGCTGGTCGCCCGGGTGCAGCGGATCAGCGTCGTGCCGACCGCCCGCCGGCTGCGCGGCGCGCTGCTGCTCGTCGGCGCCGGGACGGCCCTGGCCGCCGGGCAGGGCACCCTGTCCGCGCTCCACACCGGCGTCGGCAACCTCTGCGTGACCGCGGCGCTGGGCCTGCTCGCCGGCCTGACCCTGCAGACCGGGCAGAACCTGCCCGCGCGGAGGCCGTGAGAACGTCACGAAGCGTCACCGCCGCAATGCCAGGTGCACGGCAGGTCCTTGCCAGCGTTCGCCCAGGTTCGGCCCGGATGCTGTAGGTCGCGAAAGCGCAGGCAGTGGGCCTGTGCCGGGGGCGACGGGAGCACATGACGTGTCGATGAAGTCGATGAAGAGCGTTCGGCGGATCAGCCTGGCCGCGGCCGGTCTGGCGGCGACCGGTGCGATGGTGTTCGGCGCGGCGTCGCTGGCGAGCGCGGAGACAGCATCGCCGTCGCCGGGCGCCACCGCCGGTTCGAGCGATCCGGGCAGGGGCGGCTCGCACGACAAGGCGGTGACCGGGGACGAGCTGGCCAAGGTAACCGCGGCGATGAAGGCGAAGGACTCCGCGGTGACCGTGAAGAGAATTCACAAGGACCCCGACGGCTCCTACCACGTACTCGGCACCAAGGACGGGGACAAGGTCCTCTACGACGTCAGCGCCGACCTCAAGACCATCACCCTGCACACCGGCGGCCACGGCCGGGGTCACGGCGACGGCGGTCGCGGCTGGGACGGCAAGGCCGTGACCGGCGACGAGCTGGCCAAGGTAACCGCCGCGATACAGGCGAAGGACTCCGCGGTGACCGTGAAGAGGGTTCACAAGGACCCCGACGGCTCCTACCACGCACTCGGCACCAAGGACGGCGACAAGGTCCTCTACGACGTCAGCGCCGACCTCAAGACCATCACCCTCCACACCGGCGGCCACGGCGACGGCGGTCGCGGCTGGAACGACAAGGCCGTGACCGGCGACGAACTGGCCAAGGTGACCGCCGCGATGAAGGCGAAGGACTCCGCCGTGACCGTGGTCAGGGTTCACAAGGACCCCGACGGCTCCTACCACGTACTCGGCACCAAGGACGGCGACAAGATCGTCTACGACGTCAGCGCCGACCTCAAGACCTTCACCCTCCACACCGGCGGCCACGGCGCAAGGAAGTAACGCTCAGACCGTCGTGACGGCCGCGCCCCGTGGCCGTCACGACGGTCGATAACGGCCCGGCATCGATCGCGGGGCGGGTCCGCATCGTAATGATCAACCCGCATATCGTACCGGCGTGACAGAGGAAGCCACGCCCGGCGACATCGACGACATCCCCGCACCGCAGGACCAGACTCCGACGGAAGCGGGAGCCGACGCGGGAGCGGGAGCCGACGCGGGAGCGGGAGCCGGGACGGCCACCCGCGAGGCCGGTCGGCCGCGCCGGCGCCGCCTCCTCCTCGCCGGGGCCGCCGCGCTGCTCGTCGCGCTCGCCGCGGCCGGTGGCGTGGTCGCGTGGCGGGCGCTCACCCCCGACCCGCGGGACGTGGCGCAGGACTACTTCGCCCGGCTGGCCGCCGGGGACGCGACCGTCGCCCTGCGGGACATCGACAAGAGTTCGCTCGCCGCCGACCTGCCGACCTACGACCCGCTCCTGACCGACGCCGCGCTCACCGACCCGGCGGCGCGGCCACAGGGCATGACGATCACCCGCGTCGCCCAGGCCGGCGACACGGCCACGATGACGGTGCAGTACCAGGCGCACGGCTCGACGGTCACCCAGACGCTCAAGGCGCAGCGGCGCGGCCGCGACTACATGCTGGAGTCCCCGCTCGTCCGCCTCTCCTTCCCGAACCTGACGGCGGCGAGCACGGTCACGGTCAACGGGCTCGCCATCGACCCGGCCAAGGGCGGCCCGGCGTTCCCCGGCGCCTACGCCGTCACCGTGGCCGGGAACGCGCTGTTCGACGCCCGCTCCGCCGCCGCCGTACCGTCCCCGGACGCCGTCGCCACGGTCACACTGCCGCCGCCGAGCGTGTCGGCGGACGGCCGCGCCAAGGCGGACGCGGCGATCGCCGCCGCGCTGCAGAAGTGTGCCGGCGACGACTTCGTGTCGAGCGCATCCTGCCCGTCCGGAGTCTTCATGAAGGCGGACGGCGTCGATGGCCCGGGTCTTGGCTGGGTCAAGCTCGATGAGCCGGTCGTGGTGCGGAACATCACCGCCACCATCGCCATGTCGGTCACCCGTCTCCCGGTGTGCACGTACACGCCCGACGCCGACGCGGTCGACCACGTGAACTTCTCCGGCACCGACACCGTCGTGCACTTGGAGATCACCCTCGTCACGACCGGCGGCACGCCCGCCAGCAGTCACGGCAGCGACAGCGTCATCCAGCCGAAGGGCCGCGTCAGCCTCGACAACTCCGGCCAGCTCCAGGTCACGTTCGCCTGAGGCCCCGATGGGCATCGCCCACGCTTGCGTCCTCGGTGGCGGCGGCCGCGCCGCTCCCCCGGCCCGGCCGCCGCGCCTGGGCCGAGAACCGGTCAGCGGGTCGGCAGCCACACGGAGGCGAGCTCGACGAAGCCGATGACGGCCACACCGGTGGCGGCGAGCGAGAGGCCGGCGGCGGCGAGCGCGAGCAGCGGCAACGCGCGGCCCGACGGTGGCGTCAGCAACGCGGTCACCCGCCGTACCGTCGCCGAACCGTGGAATCCGAGGCCCCCTCGGCCGGCGGCCGGGCCGGCGAGCGCGACCTTGCCGATCGTGCGCGCGACGAGGATGCGATCCCCGCTCTCCCGGGCCGCGTCCTCGTCGGCGCTGCGCTCGACGAGGACGTCCACGGCCGCTGGAATCGGGCGCAGCAGCGGGTTGACCGCGCGGGAGACGGCCGCGACCGCCGCGGTGCGGTGATGCCGGCGCCGCAGGTGCGCCCGCTCGTGGGCGAGCACCACGGCGCGCTCGCGGTCGTCGAGCAGCCGCAGCAGGCCGGTGGTGACCAGCACGTGTCCCGCGCGGCCCCGTCGTGCCGGCACCGCGACCGCCCGGGGCGCCCCCCAGTCGGTCACCAGCAGGCCATCGACGGGGCGGCCGGCATCGTGCAGCACGGCGGCGGCCCGGTCGCGGCGCCATGCCTCGCGGGCGAGCCGCCCGGCCAGCCACGCCAGCGCCAGCGCGGCGGTCAGGGCGAGCCAGTCGGGCACCGGCTCGGGCAGGACCCGGCCGAGGACGGCGGCGTGGTCCTCGTGCTGTTCCAGGGGCGGCAGGTCGTCGAGCAGCGACGCGGTCAGCAGTACCAGGCAGGCGGTCGAACACGCGGCGGCGAGCGCGGCCGCCGCCGTGAGCGCCCGGGCTGCCGTCTCCGGCCGGCTCGCCGCCGTCGCGCGCCGGGCGGCCGGGACGAGCAGGACGGGCAGGATCAGCGGCAGGTAGACGAGCCAGGTCATGCGGGGGCGTCCGGGGCCTGGGCCAGCAGCGCGCGCAGCAGGTCGGCGTCGGCCGGGTCGAGGTCGGCGGTGAACTCGCGCAGCACGGCCCGCCGGTCGCCGGGGCCGTCGAGCAGCTCGCGCATCCGCTGCGCGGTGACCGTCGGGGCGTCCTGGGTGGGCCAGTAGACGTGGCCGCGGCCGCCCTGCGGGCTGGGACCGCGCTGGGTCAGGCCCTTGTCCAGCAGGCGCGTGAGGATCGTCTGGACGGTGTTGTACGCCGGGCCGCCGCCGAGCCCGGCCTGCACCTGCGCGGTGGTGAGCGGCTCGCCGACGGCGCGCAGCACGGCCAGCACGTCCACCTCGAGTGAGCCCCAGGGGCGACGTTCGGACGCGGTCACGCCAATACGGTACCGCTTGACAGTTCCTACAAGTTGTAGAAGTTTGATGAGGCTCACCTAACCTACTCCCAGGAGTACTGCGTGTTCCTCGCCAGCCTGCTCATCGGCCTGCGCGACGGCCTCGAGGCCTCGCTCGTGGTGGCCATCCTGATCGCCTTCCTCAACCGGGCCGGGCGGCGCGAGCACCTGCGGCACGTCTGGGCCGGCGTCGGCGGCGCCGTGCTGATCTGCGCGGCGGCCGGCGTCCTGCTGACCTCGGCCGCGGCCTGGCTGGGCGCCGGCACCCGGCTGGAGCTGTTCGAGGCGGTCACGTCCCTGGCCGCGGTCGCCCTCGTCACCTGGATGATCTTCTGGATGCGCCGCACCGCGCGCACCCTGCGCGGCGAGCTGACCGGGCGCCTCGAAAACGCGCTGCGCGTCGGCGGCTGGGCCGTCGCCGCGATGGCGTTCTTCGCCGTGCTCCGCGAGGGCGTGGAGATGGTGCTGCTGGTGTTCGCGGCCGCAGAGGGCGCCGGCGGTACCGCGGGAGCCGCCCCGCTGGCCGGCATGCTCACCGGCGTGGCCGCCGCCGTCGCGCTCGGCTGGGCCGTGTCCACCGCCACCGCCCGCGTCGACCTCGGCCGCTTCTTCACCTGGACCGGCGCGCTGCTCATCCTCGTCGCCGCCGGCATCCTCAAGTACGGCGTCCACGGCCTGCAGAGCGCCGGGGTGCTGCCCGGCGGCAACCGGATCGCCTTCGACCTCGGCGGCCTGGTCGACCCGGCGTCGTGGTACGCGACCCTGCTGGCCGGCACGGTCAACCTCACCCCGCGGGCGAGCGTGCTCGAGATCGGCGCCTGGCTGGCCTTCGCGATGGTCATGCTGGCGCTGTTCTTCCGGCCCGCGCAGGCGCACTCCGCGCCGCGGCCGCGCGTCCACGCGTACGCCGCGCTCGGGGCGGTCGCCGCGCTCGCCTCGTGCGGCGGTCCGTCCGCCGCGCCGTCCGCATCGGACACCATCGCGGTCACCGCCACCGACACGCAATGCCGGCTGAGCGCGGACCACGCCGCGGCCGGTCCGCGCGTGTTCGAGGTGCGCAACGAGGGCGGCAAGGTCACCGAGTTCTACGTGTACGCCGCCGCGGACCGCGTCGTCGGCGAGGTCGAGAACATCGCCCCCGGGCTGAGCCGCACGCTGCACGTCGAGCTCACCGCGGGCACGTACACCATCTCCTGCCGGCCGGGCATGACCGGCGCCGGTATCCGCGCCGCGTTCACGGTCACCGGCCCGGGTGGCGACGCGTCCGGGGCGGCCTCGGCCGATCCCGCGCTCGCCGCCGCGGCGGCCGCCTACCAGGACTACGTGCGGCAGCAGGCGGCCGCGTTCGTCGAACGGACCACCGGCTTCGTCGCCGCCGTGAAAGCCGGCGACCGGGCGAAGGCCCAGGCGCTCTACGCCCCGGCCCGGGCGCCGTACGAGCGGATCGAGACCGTCGCGGAGAGCTTCGCCGACCTCGACCCGAGGATCGACGCCCGCGACGGCGACCTCGACCCCGGCACCGCCTGGACCGGCTACCACCGCATCGAGCAGCAGCTGTGGGGCGGCGGCGACCTGACCGCGGTCGCCGCCGTCGCCGATCAGCTCCTCGCCGACGTCACCGAACTGCGCAAGCGCCTCGACGGCGTGACGCTCACCGCGCTGGGGATCGCCAACGGCGCCAAGAGCCTGCTCGACGAGGTCGCCACGAAGAAGGTCACCGGCGAGGAGGACCGCTACTCGCACACCGACCTGTGGGACTTCGCCGCCAACGTCGAGGGCTGCCGCGCGGCGATCGCCGCGCGGCGACCCGCCTACGACGCGCACCTCGACGACCAGTTCGCCGCAGTCGACGCGGAGCTGGCGAAGTACCGGCAGGGCGACGGATTCGTCGCGTACGACTCGCTGCAGGCGGCGCAGGTGCAGCGCCTGGCCGCCGTCGTCAACGCCCTCGCCGAACAGGTCAGCGCCGTTCCCGCCGCCGTCGCCCACCGCTGAGCCCGGATCAGGCCGGCAGCCGGTCGCGGCCCGCTACCGGCCCCGGCCCGCGACCTGCTGCTCGGCCGGCCCGGGGCCCGCCGGTCCCGCCGCACACGATCCCGGCCCGGTGGGCGTAGCGGCCGAGCCCGAATTTTCTCACGCAATCCTTAGCCGGATCGGCGACCGCTCTTATCACCACAGCAAATCCTGCAACAACACGTCGCCGTTTCCCGAAAGGACTCCATGGACGACGCTCGCATCGTCGTGTCGGGGCTACGCAAGCAGTACCGCGGCGTCACCGCCGTCGACGACCTCTCGTTCACCGTCGAGCCCGGCCGGGTGACCGGGTTCCTCGGCCCCAACGGCGCCGGCAAGACCACGACGCTCCGGATGCTGCTCGGCCTGGTGGCGCCGGACGCCGGCACCGCCACCGTCGGCGGGCGACGCTACGTCGACCTGCCCGAGCCGGCCCGCGTGGTCGGCGCCGTGCTGGAGGCGTCCTCGGCGCACAAGGCTCGCACCGGCCGCAACCATCTGCGCGCCTGCTGCATCACCACGGGGCTGCCCCGCACGCGCGCGGAGGAGGTACTCGACCTGGTCGGCCTGCACCCCGCCGGGGACCGGCCCTTCAAGGGGTACTCCCTGGGCATGCGCCAGCGGCTCGGCATCGCCACGGCGATGCTCGGCGATCCGCGGGTCCTGATCCTCGACGAGCCCGCCAACGGCCTGGACCCCGAAGGCATCCGTTGGATGCGCGAACTGCTGCAGGGCCTGGCCGCACAGGGGCGCACGGTCCTGGTCTCCAGCCACCTGCTCGCCGAGATGCAGTCGCTCGCCGACGACGTGGTCATCGTCGCGGCCGGACGGCTCGTGCGGCAGGGGCCGGTCGCCGAGGTGCTCGGCTCGGCCGGCGGCGAGGCCGTGGTGCATGCGCGCACCCCGGAGCCGGAGAAGCTCGCCGCGGCCCTGCAGCAGCTCGGCGCCGCGGTCACGGCGGACGGCCCGAACCGGCTACGCGTGGCGGGCGTCGCCGCCGAGGCCGTCGGCGACGCCGCCCTGGCCGCCGGGGTCGCCCTGCACCAGCTCATCACCGAACAGCCCGGCCTCGAGGACGTGTTCCTCGACCTGACCCACGCGAAGGCGGCCATCCGATGACACGTCTGGTCCGGGCGGAACTGTTCAAGCTGCGCACGACCAGCCTGTGGTGGCTTCTGGCCGCCGCCACGTTCGTCAGCACCGGGGTGATGCTCGCCATCGACCTGGTGCAGGCGCACGAGCTGCTGCAGCCGTTCGACGCGTTCGTGGCGCTGCACGCGCACGGGCGCACCGCCGCGCAGATGCCGCCCGAGTTCCTCAACCGGCTGCGGGGCGAATGGAACCTCGGCCACAGCGCGCTCACCCAGGCCGCCACGATCTTCACGGCGGGACAGCTCATCGGCGTGCTCCTGACCTGCCTTCTCGGCGTCGTGCTGGTCACCGGCGAGTACCACCAGCAGACCGCCACCACCACGTACCTGCTCACCCCGCGCCGGGGTGCCGTGGTCGTGGCCAAGCTGTGCACCGCCGTCATCGTCGCCGCCGCGTCCTGGCTCGCCTCGACCGCGCTCGCCCTGGTCGCCGGCGCCGTCTTCCTGAGCAGCGAGGGTTACGGCACGCAGCTCGGCCAGTGGGGTGTCCTGCGGGCCGTCTTGCTCAACCTCGCCGCCTACACGACCTGGGCCGTCTTCGGCGTCGGGTTCGGTGCCCTGATCCGCAGCCAGCTCACCGCGACCGTTGCCGCAACCGTGCTCTACCTGGTCGGCGCGGCGGCGGCCGGCGGCGTGTTCGACCTGCTGTACACCTACGTCATCAAGCAGGACTGGATCCTCGCCGCCCAGGTCGTCGTGCCGTCGGTGGCGTCGGCCGTCATGATCTCGCCGACGAAGACCTTCGACCAGAGCCCGCCGCAGTGGGTCGGCGCCGCCGTCCTGCTCGGCTACGCCGCGGTGACCACGCTGGCCGGGACGTCGCTGCTGCGGCGGCGCGACGTCTCCTGACGCCCGGCAATCGGCGGCGCCCTCAGCCGATCGCGGCGACCCTCCAGTGGTACCGATGCTCCGGCCGGCCGTCCCAGCGGGGCGGCCGGCGACGAGAGCCCGGCTTCTCCGTCAGCGGGGTGACGTTCCCGGTGTGATCAGACCGGTCTCGTAGGCCACGATGATCGCCTGGGCGCGGTCGCGGATGCCGAGCTTGGTGAAGACCCTCGTGACGTGGGTCTTCACCGTCGTCTCGCTGATCTGCAGCTGCCGGGCCAGCTCCTGGTTGCTCAGGCCGCGCGCGATCAGGCGGAGGATGTCCATCTCGCGCGGGGTGAGCGTGGACAGGTCGCGGTGCAGCGTGGCGGTGTCCTGCCGCTCGGCGAACCGCTCGACCAGGCGGCGGGTGACGCTCGGCGCGAGCAGGGCGTCGCCGGCACGCACCATGCGCACCGCCGCGACGAGCCGGTCGGCGGTGACGTCCTTGAGCAGGAATCCGCTCGCCCCAGCGCTGAGCGCCGCGTAGACGTACCGGTCCAGGTCGAACGTCGTCAGAATCAGGATCCGCGGAGGGTCCGGGTGGTCGGTCAGGATGCGCCGGGTGGCCTCCAGACCGTCCATGTGGGGCATGCGGATGTCCATCAGCACGACGTCGGGGCGAGTACGCCGGACCGCGTCGACGGCCTCGGCGCCGTCGCCGGCCTCGGCGACGACATCCATCCCCTCCGCGGCAAGGATCATCGCGAAGCCGGTTCGCACGAGCGCCTGGTCGTCCGCGATCACCACGCGCAGGGGGCGGTCGCCGTCACGGGCCGGATTCGTCATGCACGCTCCAGTGGGATCGTGGCCAGCACCTGGTAGCCGCCCGCGGGCAGGGGTCCGCTGTCGAGGGTGCCGCCGTACACCGCGAGACGCTCGCGCAGGCCGATGAGGCCGCGGCCGTTGCCGGCGGGGGCCGACGGGCCGGGCCGCCCACCGCTGTCGGCGATCCGCAGCCGGATCACCGCGGGCTGGTGCTCGATGCCGATGCGGACCCGGGCGCCGGCCGCGTGCTTCACGGCGTTGGTCAGCGCCTCCTGCACGACGCGGTAGGCCGCGAGATCGATGCCCGGCGGCAAGGGCCGCGGCGTGCCGGCAACGGTGAGCTCGATCGCAGTGCCGGAGGCGCGCACCCGCTCGACGAGCTCGGGCAGCAGGTCCAGGCCGGGCGAGGGCAGCAGGTCCTCCGGGCCGGCCTGGTCGGGCTCGTCGCCGCTCATGTGCAGCAGCCCCATCACGTGGCGCAGCTCGCTCATCGCGGCCCGCCCGCTGGACTCGATGGCGAACAGCGCCTGGTCGACCTTGTCCGGGGCGGTGGCCAGGACCCGTCGCGCCGCGGCCGCCTGCACGACCATGACGCTGACGTTGTGCGTGACCACGTCGTGCAGCTCCTGGGCGATGCGGGCCCGCTCGTGCTGGACAGCCAGCGCGGCCTCGGTCGCCCGCTGCGCCTCGGCCGCCTGGACCCGCTGCCGCATACCGTGCACGGCGTTGGCCGCCAGCGCCACCGGGACGAGGATGAGGATGAGCATCAGGCCCGGCTGGCCGATCGGCAGGTTGGCCCGGTGCAGCACGAACACGATGCCGCCGAGGGCGACGCTGACGATGGCGGGTACCCGGTACGGGCTGTACATCACCGCGCCGTAGGCGGCCACGACGCACGCGGCGAACGTGAACGTCGGGTCGAAGCCCGGCGCCAGGTGGTACGCCTGCGAGGCGAGCCCGACGACCCAGAACACCGCGAGCGGGTAGCGCCGCCGAGCCGCCAGCGGCAAGGTCGCCAGCACGGTGAGCAGCCCCCACAGCACAGCCTGCTGCCAGGGCATGCTGCCGAAGTAGGGCACCTCGTCGGGCAGCCGCCCGGGCGGCGGCGGGATCGGCGCCCCGCTCGACGTGATCGTCGATTGGCCCTGGACTCGCGCGGTGAAGCCGAGCAACGCGCCGCCGGCGAGCGCCACGGCGAGGATGGCATCCGCGATGAACGCCAAGCGGGAAGGGGCCGGCGGCGCGAACGCGCCGCGCCGCAACCGTTGGCCGATCGTCGCCGTGTTCACCGGATCAGTGTGACAAAGCGGCTGCCCGGCCACATCGCCCGTGGGCCGGCATCCGGCTGGGCCCGAGGTCGTACATCTGCGGTATGACCCCGGCGCCGGGGTCCTACCGGCGGGGAAGCCGATTTCGTAGCCGGGACCGACGCGGTGTGCGCTCGCCCGTCCATAGCGTGCGGGCACAGCCTGACGAGAGGTAGGAGTACCGATGCTCATGGTCGAGGCCGAGCACCTGTTCCGGTCGTTCGGTTCCACGCCGGCGCTGCGCGACGCGAGTGTGGCGGTGGCACAGGGCGAGATCCTGGCCGTGATGGGGCCCAGCGGGTCCGGCAAGTCCACCCTGCTGCACTGCCTGTCGGGGATCTTCACGCCGGACAGCGGTGCGATCCGCTACGACGGCCGGCGGCTCGACACGCTGTCCGAGGCGGCCCGCACCACGCTGCGGCGAACCGAGTTCGGGTTCGTGTTCCAGTTCGGTCAGCTGGTGCCGGAGCTGACGGTTGCGGACAACGTCGCGCTGCCGTTGCTGCTGAACAAGGTCCGCCGGCACGACGCGTACGCCACCGCCGCAGCATGGCTGCACCGGCTCGGGCTCGGCGACCTCGGCGCCCGCCGCACCGGCGAACTGTCCGGCGGGCAGGCGCAGCGGGCCGCCATCGCACGGGCCCTCGCGATCGGCCCGCGGGTGCTGTTCGCCGACGAACCGACCGGATCGCTCGACTCCGCGACCGGCGAGACCGTGATGGAGCTCCTGGTCGGGCTGGCCCGGCAGGAGGGGGTCGCGGTCGTGCTGGTGACCCATGACGGTCGCGTCGCCGCCCACGCCGATCGCCGCGTCATCGTCCGGGACGGCCGGGTGTTCGCCGCGACCGGGGCGGAGGCGGCCCGATGATGTTCGTCCTCGGCGCGCGGCTGACGCTGCGCAGCGGCCGGGAGGCACTCGCCCGGCTCGTGCTGATCGCCGCCGCCGTCGCCATCGGCGTAACCATCCTGCTCGCGGTGCTGGCCGAGTTCAACGCGTTCCAGGACACGGCCCGCACCCGATGCTGGCAGTGCACCACCGGCACCCCGGTCGGCCCGGACGGCCCCGGCGACCGCGGAGTGTTGTGGAACTACAGCGAGGACTACTACGCCGGCCGGGTCGTGCAGCGCCTCGACGTCGCCGCGCTCTCGGCGCAAGCGCCCGTGCTCCCCGGCCTGCTCCGGCTGCCCGCCGCCGGGCAGTACTACGCCTCGCCGGCCATGGCCCGCCTGCTGGCCGCGGTCCCCGGCGAGGAACTCGCGGACCGGTTTCCCGGCGTGCTGGCCGGGCGGATCGGCGATGCGGGGCTGACCCGCCCCGACGACCTGGTCATCGTCGTCGGGCGGACTCCGGCCGACCTCGCCGCGCTGCCGGCCACCCGCGTGGTCGGCGAGATCTCCTCGCGCAGCCACATTGACGGCACCACCAACCTGTACCGCTACGGCCTCGGCCTGGTCGCGGCCGGACTGCTGGTCCCGCTGCTGACGCTCATCGGCACCGCGACCCGGCTCGCGGCGGCCCGCCGGGAGGAGCGCTTCGCCGCGTTGCGGCTGGCCGGGGCGACACCACGGCAGGTCGGCGTCATCGCCTCGGTCGAGGCGATCATCGGCGCGGCCGCCGGGTCGCTCATCGGCGTCGCGGTGTTCCAGCCGTTCCAGCCGGTGATTGCCGGATTGGCAGTCGTCGGCACGCCGTACTTCGGCTACCTCGTCGCGCCGAGCCTCGCGCAGTACCTCGCGGTCGGGCTCGGGGTGCCGCTGGCCGCCGCGCTGGCCGCGGTGGTGTCGCTGCGCCGCGTGCAGCACTCCCCGCTGAGCGCGAGCCGCCGGGTCACCCCGCCGGCCCCTTCGGCCTGGCGGCTCGGCCCGCTCGTCGCCGGGCTCGCCCTGTTCGCCGTCGCTGCGGTGGTCTTCGGCCGGCAGCCGGCCGGGCCGGCGACCGGCGGGCTGTCCAACGGCCCCGGCAACGCGGTGCTGCCGGTCACCCTGCTCGGGCTGCTGCTGACCATGCTGGGACTGATACTCGGCGGCTCCTGGCTGACGATGCAGGGCGCCCGGCTGATGGCCCGGACCGCGCGCCGGGCCTCCGCGCTGTTGTCGTCGCGGCGGCTGGCCGACAACCCCAAGGCCGCGTTCCGGTCGATCGGCGGACTCGTCCTCGCCGTGTTCGTCGGCACCGTCATCGCCTGCCTCATCCCGGCGCTCGGCGCCGAGATGCGCGCGGCCGGCGGCGGAACCCTGACCGATGTGCTGCGGGTGTCGTTCGTGCCCGAACCGGATCCGGCCGCGGAGCATCCGGTGCTGGGCCTGGCCCCGGGTGCCGGCGGGGCGCTGGTGGACCGGTTGCGGGCGCTGCCGGGCACGGCCGTGCTGCCGCTGTACGCACCGGAGCAGCGGCTGACCGGGTACGCCTGCGTCGGCGCCAACGCATGCGGACCCACCGAGGCCGCGATCGCCTGCGCCGACCTGGCCCGGTTCCCGGCGCTGGGGCGGTGCGACGGCGGCCTGCGGGCCATCCGGGCGCAGTTCGGCCTGCTGCTCAGCCACGACAACGTCGCGAGCCTGCGGCTACCGTTCGCCGATCGCGACAGCGAGGCGTTCAATGCCGACCCGGCGGCGCAGCCGCTCGAGGCCATGCTGGTCCGCGCCGGCGATCCCGCGACCCTGGAGCGAATCCGGACGCTGCTGGCCGGGTACACGGCCCGGATCGGCGCGACCAGCGCTCCCAAGACGTTCGGCGAGAGCATCGCGCTGCGCGACGCCCGTTACCGGCAGGTGCAGCAGGTGGCGCTGGCCGTCGTGGCGGTGACCCTGCTCGTGGCCGGCTGCAGCCTGGCGGTCGCGGTCGGCGGCGGCCTCGTGGAGCGCCGGCGGCCCTTCACGCTGCTGCGCGTCGCCGGCACCCCGGCGTCGGTGCTGTTGCGGGTCGTGACATTCGAGTCGGTGGTACCGCTGCTCTGCGCCGCCGCCGTGGCGATTGCCGCCGGCCTCGGCGTCGCCGCGTCGGTCGCGCACACGGTGGCGCCCGGCGGGCCCGCGCTGCCGCTGCCCGGATCCGGTTACTTCGTGACGCTGGGGGCGGGGCTCGCCGTGGCGTTGGTCGTGATCGTGTCCGCGCTGCCCCTGCTGCGCCGCCTGACCGACCCGAACGACGCCCGGTTCGAGTAAGTCCGGCGGGGATCAGGCGGGGAGGCGGATGTGCAGCGCCGCCCCGCCTGACCGAGCCGAACGACGCCCAGTTCGAGTAGCCCGGCGGGGATCAGGCGGGGAGGCGGATGTGCAGCGCCGCCCCGCCTGAGGGGCCGTCCCCGGCGGTGAGCGTCCCGCCGTGGGTGGTGACGATGTCGCGGGCGATGGCGAGGCCGAGGCCGGCGCCGCCGCCGTCGCGGGAGCGGGCGTCGTCGAGGCGCACGAAGCGGTCGAAGACCCGCTCCCGGTCGGCGGGCGGGATGCCGGGGCCGTCGTCGGTGACGGCGAGTTCGGCGTGGCCGTCGCCGCCGGACAGGTCGATGCGCACCTGGCCGGTGGCGTGCCGGGCGGCGTTGTCGAGCAGGTTGCGCAGGACGCGCTGCAGGTGCTGCGGGTCGCCCTGCACGCGCGTGGGGGCCACATGTGCCTCGACGCGCAGGTGCGGATGCAGTACGGCGATCCGGTCGCGTTCGGCGTAGACGAGGTCGTCGAGGTCGACGTCGTCGTGGCGCAGCCGCAGCCCCGACTCGTCGGCCCGGGCCAGCAGCAGCAGGTCGGCGATCAGGGCGGCCATGCGGGTGCTCTCCCGGTGCATGCGCCGCACCTGGGACTGCGCGAAGAGCGGCAGGTCCGTGTGTTCGAGGATGTCCAGGCCGGCGTGCATCGTCGCGAGCGGGCTGCGCAGTTCGTGGCTGGCGTCGGCGACGAAGCGCCGCTGGGCGGCGGTGGCGTCCTCGATCCGGTCGAGCATCGTGTTCATCGTCGCGGCCAGCGCGGCGATCTCGTCGGCCGCGGCCGGCACGGGCAGGCGGGTGTGCAGGTTCTGGGCGGTGATGGTGTCGGCCTGGCGGCGCATGGCCTCCACCGGCCTGAGGCTGCGCCCGACGAACAGGAACGTGGCCACGCCGACCACGGCGATGAGCAGCGGCAGCCCGACGACGAGGGCGCCGATGGTCGCCTCGGTGCCGTCGTTGACCTCGTCCAGCGACTGGGCGACGAGGACGGTACGCCGCCCGCCGTCGGCCGCCACACCGGTGGCGACGATGTGGAACGTCTCGTCGTGGGCGACCGCCAGCCGCCGCCGTTCCCGCTGGGTCTGCCCGGTCCGGGGGCGCAGCGGCGAGATCGGCCCGGCGCCCCCGACGGCGGCCGACGCCGCGACGACCCGGCCGTCGGCGTCGACGACCTGGACGATCGTGCGGTCACGGGGCGACGGACGCAGCGCGGCGACGAGCCCGGCCCCGCCGTCGCCGAGCGCGCCGGCGACCTGGGCGGCGCGCTCGGTGGTGGACTGGTCGACGTTGCGGTCAAGGAGGATGCGGGCCGCGACGACGAGGGCGATGCCGCTGAGCACCGCGGCGATCGCGACGACGGCCGCGGCGGCGAGCGCGGAGCGCATCCGCACCCCGAGCCGCTCGCGCAGCATCACGCGGAACATGTGCTGGCGGCCAGCCACGCGCAGGCCACGCTCTCGGCCAGGGTCCGGCGGGGCCGCCAGCCCAGGTCGCGGCGGATGCGGCCGGTCTCGGCGACGACCTCGGGCGCGTCGCCGGGGCGCGGCGGCCCGGGCCGCACCGGCACCGGCGCGCCGGCGGCCTCGCCGACGGCCCGCAGCACCTCCAGCACCGAGTGCCCGCGACCGGTGCCGGCGTTGTAGACGTGCGCGTGCGGGCGGGCGGCGAGGTGCAGGCCCGCCCGGCGGTGGGCGTCGGCGAGGTCGGCGACGTCGACGTAGTCGCGCACGCCGCTGCCGTCGGCGGTCGGCAGCCGGGTGCCGGTCACCGTGAGCGGCACGCCGGTGCGCAGCGCCTCGAAGGCCAGCGACAGCAGGTTCGTGGTACCGCGGTCGCCGAGGTGGGGCTCGGCGGCGCCGACGGCGTTGAAGTACCGCAGGGCGATCCACGAGATGCCGTGCGCCGCACCGGCCGCGGCCACGAGCTGTTCGGCGGCGAGCTTGGTCTGGCCGTACGGGCTCAGCGGCCTCGTCGGGGCGTCCTCGGCGACCGTCGGCGTGTCCGGCCGGCCGTAGACGGCCGCGGAGGAGGAGAACACCAGCCGGGCGACGCCGGTGGCGACCATGGCGTCGAGCACGGCGGCGACCACGCCGACGTTCTGCTGGTAGTACCGGATCGGCCGGTCCAGCGACTCCGGCGCGGACTTGCTGCCGGCCAGGTGCATCACCCCGGTGACGCCGTGGCCGTGCAGGACGGCCCGGACCAGCGCCGTGTCGCCGGCGTCACCGACGATCAGGGGCACGTCGGCGGGCAGGCGGACCGGGTCGCCGGTGGACAGGTCGTCGAGGACGACGACCCGATCGCCGCCGCAGCGCAGCCGGGCGACGACGTGCGCGCCGATGTACCCCGCCCCGCCGGTGACGAGCCAGGTCACGGGCGCACCGGCCCGTGGTCGCCGAGCGGGCCGAGGCGCAGGTTCCGGGCGCGGGTCCAGTCGATCAGCCGGGGCAGCGCCTCGATGGTGCGCGTCCACGACCCGGCCGCGGACGTGCAGTCGGAGTCGTGCAGCAGCACGGTCCCGCCGCCGGCGAGGGTGCTGGTCACCGTGGCGACGATCGAGTCCGGCGTGGCGGCGGCCCGCCAGTCGCGGCCCCACGCGGTCCACAGCTTCGGCTCCAGCCCCAGCCGGCGGCAGGCGAGCAGCGCGCCGGTGGTCAGCACGCCGTAGGGCGGCCGGTACCAGCGCGGGGCGCCGCCGCCGAGGCCGCCGACGAGGTCGCGGGCGCGGGCGATGTCGTCGTGGGTCGCGCGCGGGCCGCGCCACAGCAGGCAGCGGTGGTACCAGCCGTGGACGGCGACCTCGTGGCCGGCGGCGACGATCTCCCGGCCGAGGCCGAGGTCCTGCTCGAGCATCGTGCCGAGGAGGAAGAACGTCGCGCGGACGCCGTGGTCGGCCAGCAGCCTCAGGAACAGCGGCGTCGACACCGGGTCGGGCCCGTCGTCGAAGGTCAGTGCGACGCGATCGGCCGGCCCGGTGCCGGCCAGGCCGGGCAGCAGCGCGCGGCGGCCGGGCGTGAACGCGGTGACGGCGGGCAGCGCGTGCGCGGCGGCACCGGCCACGAGGCCGGCGGCGACGACCGC
>NZ_JBFAZW010000155.1:0-19057 GCF_040682015.1 Dactylosporangium sp. NPDC051485 | reverse complement strand
CCCTCGGCTGGGACACCCCAGCCGAACGCCTCGCCCAGTTCCTCACCACCAACTGAAACGCCGTGTTGCAACGACCCCTGGAAACCACCGCCAGGGTATAAATCCGATAAGTCGTGGCGCGGAGCGCCCGACTTATCGCGTTCAGGGCTTCTGCCCGATTCCGCGGACGGCCATCGCCAGCGTCCGGGTCGCGGCCGTGGCCCAGGCCGTGACCAGGAGCGCGTAGAGGGCCACGGCCAGGGCGGTCAGGGCGGTCGCGTGCGTGCGGGCGGCGAGCCCCGCGGTGCCGGTGACCAGGGTGCCGACCGGGAACACGAACGCCCACCAGGACAGCGTGAACGGCACGCCGCCGTGGCGGGCGGCCCGGATCGTCAGCGCGGCGGCCAGGGCCAGCCACAGCAGCGCGAAGCCGAGCGTGGGCAGGCCGTAGAGGACGGCGAAGGCCTGGGCGGCGGGGCCGTACGGGGCCGGGAGGGCCGTCGGGGCGACGATGCCGAGCAGGTGGGCGGCGGTGATCGACTGGCCGAGCGGGCCGAGGACGATCCACCAGGCCGGGGCGAGGGCGGCGGGGCCGGGGCCGTGGTGGACGAGCCGCGACCACAGCTGGGGCAGCACGACCACGGTGGCGGCGAGGCTGACGCCGAAGAGGGCGTAGCCGGCCAGCACCAGGTCGAGGCGCAGGGCACCGGGCAGGTACGGGGCGAGCAGCGCCGCGTTGGCGGCCGACACCATCGGCGGGACCAGCGGCATGAGCCAGCCGCCGAAGGCCGCGTCCGGGGCGGCGGGGCGGCCGGTCATCATGCGGTAGGGGACGGCGACGGCGGTGGCGAGGCCTCCCGCGGTACCGATGAGCCAGCAGACGGCGTCGAAGGGGACGGCCGCCGGCAGGCCCAGCACCAGCGCGCCGCCGCCGACGGTGAGCGCGGCCATCGGCGGGGCGCCCCAGAACTGGGCCGTCACCTGATCGGCGGCCGCGGGGCGGTGGCGTTGCGCGACCCACGTGACGCTCAGGACCACCAGCAGGGCGGCGGCGAGGGCCCATACCGCGGTCGCGGCCGGGCGCAGGGCCGGCGCGTGCAGCGGGAGGGTCGTGGCGGCGGTGCCGACGATGCCGGTGCCCATCACGGTGGCGAACCAGTTCGGGCCCAGCCGGGCGGGCGGCTGCGGGCGGGTCGTCGCGGCTGCGGCCGGGGCGATCAGCAGTGCGGTCATGGCCATGACGCTGCACCCGGCGGGGCCCGGCCGGTAGGCGGCGATCCCGTCTGACGTCATAATCTGCGGTTATGCCCCTGCCGCCGGTGGTCCGTGACCTGAGCACCTTCGACCTGCTGCTGTCCGTGGTGCGGCTCGGCAGCGTGGGGCGGGCGGCGGCCGAGCACCGCATCTCGCAGCCGGCGGCGAGCGCCCGGCTGCGGCAGCTGGAGCGGCAGCTGGGGGTGGCGCTGCTGCACCGCACGCCGCGCGGCTCGACGCTCACCGAGGCGGGGGCGCTCGTCGTGGACTGGGCGCGCAGCGCCGTGGACGCCGCCGCGGAGCTGGCCGCGGGGGCGGCGGCGCTGCGGGCCGACGCGGACAGCCGGCTGGCGGTGGCGGCCAGCCAGACGGTCGCGGAGTACCTGCTGCCGGGCTGGCTGGTGGCGCTGCGCCGGGTGCATGCCGAGCTGGCGGTCGCGCTGCGGGCCGGCAACTCGACCCAGGTGGCGGCGGCGGTGCTGGGCGGGGAGGCCGGGGTCGGCTTCGTCGAGGGGCCGGACGTGCCGGCGGGGCTGCGGGCGGAGGTGGTCGCCGAGGACCGGCTCGTGGTGCTCGTCGCGCCCGGGCACGCGTGGGCCCGGCGGCGGCGCGGCGTCACCGCGGACGAGCTGGCCGCCACGCCGCTGGTGGCGCGGGAGGCGGAGTCGGGGACGCGCCGGGCCCTCGAGGCGGCGCTGCGCGATCAGGGGTGTGCGCTTCTGGCGGTACCGATGCTGGAATGCTCGTCGACGACGGCGATCAAGCACGCGGTGGCCGCCGGGAGCGGACCGGCGGTGCTGAGCTCCCTCGCCGTCACCGGGGAGCTGGCGTCGGGGGCGCTGGTCGAGGTGCCCGTGTCCGGCCCGCCGCTGCGGCGCAGCCTGCGGCTGGTGTGGCCGGCCGGCGCGCAGCTGACCGGCCCGGCGCGCGACCTGCGGGGCATCGCCCGGCGCAGCCGGTCCCAGGCGACGCCGGATCAGTCCCAGGCGGCGCCGGATCAGTCAAAGACGACGTTGGAGCAGTAGCGGTCGGCCTTGGCCCGGTACATCGCCAGGTCGGCCCGCCGGATCAGCTCGGCGATCGTGGTCGGCTCGCCGTCGTTGACGGCCACGCCGATGGAGGCGGTCACCGAGAGGCTGTGCCCGTCGATCGTCATCGGCTCGGTGATGGCGGTGGCCAGGGCCTCGACGGCGGCCGGCCAGCGCGGCTGCGGGCCGGTGCGGGCGTCGGTGAGCACGGCGGCGAACTCGTCGCCGCTGAGCCGCACCGCCAGGTCGTCGCGCACGCAGCGGCTCAGCCGGCCGGCCACCGTGCGTAGCACCTCGTCGCCGGCGGCGTGGCCGTAGCGGTCGTTGATGGGCTTGAAGCCGTTGAGGTCGAGGACGACGACCGCGCAGCGGCCGGTGCGGGCGAGCAGCCGGGGGCCGGCGGCGTTGAGGTGACGGCGGTTGGCCAGCCCGGTCAGCTCGTCGTGGTTGTTCTCCCACCGCAACGCGGCGCGCTCGGCCTCGAGCCTCGCGATCTGGGCCCGCAGCCGGGCGACCTCGTCCTCGGGGGACTCCTCCGCGGCCCGGGCACCCGTCGCGGTGTCGAGCTTACTGAGGATATCCATCGATGCCCTCTCTGACCACAGTGGACGGCCCCCGCGGCGCATCTCGATCAGTATCATCGCCCGACGGCTTCCGCGGTGCAAGATTTCACAAAGGAAGAGTTCCGGATGACATTTTGGAAACGATCTTGATCGGGATACGCTCAGTGCGCAAAAATTTCACGACGAATGAATGAGGTCGAGCGATTGCGGCCTTATGCACAACCTTGTCCGAATTTGCGCGCGGAGATAGGCAACCCTCGCTACCGAGCGTGACCGGACGCCGTACCCTCAGAAGGAGAGCACGATGACGCCCGGCAATAGCGAATGGATCATGTCGAGCCGGTCGACCGGCAACGGCGGCAGTTGCGTCGAGGCGCGCCGCAACGACGGCCAGATCGAGGTCCGCAACAGCAAGCGGCCGGACGAGAGCACGGTGCGGTTCACCGTCGAGGAGTGGGACTCCTTCCTCGACGGCGCCAAGAAGGGCGAGTTCGACCGGCTGCTGACCGACTGATCAGCGCACGCCGTCAGGGCTTGCGGCCGACCCCGGCCCAGATCCCGCCCGGTCCGGCGGGCTGGGGCCGGTCGGCCGCGGCGCCCGGGGCCCACTGCTGGGCCCACACCACGCCGGGCTCGACCAGCTCGAGGCCGGCGAACAGGCGCTCCACCTCGGCCCGGGTGCGCACCGTGCCCGGCGTCGCCGTGCGTCGCTGGTAGACGTCCTCCGCCGCCGGGCTGCGGCCGGTCGTGGCGAAACTCTCCGTGGCGGTGTGGGACACCACGAGGTAGCTACCCGGCGGCAGCGCGGCCAGCAGTTCGGCGCTCACTGCCTCGGCGGTCGCGTGGTCGGGCACGAAGTGCAGCACGGCGGCCAGGACCAGGCCGACCGGCCGGCCGAGGTCGAGGACCCGGTGCACCTCGGGGTGCTCCAGGATCGCCCTGGGCTGCAGCAGGTCGCCGTGCACCGCGACCGCCCGCTGGTCGCCGGCCAGGATGTCCCGGGCCTCGGCCACCGCCACCGGGTCCAGGTCGACGTAGACCACCCGGGCGCCGGGCTGGGCCGCGCGCACGATGGTGTGCACGTTGTCGACGGTCGGGATGCCGGAGCCCACGTCGAGGTACTGCCCGATGCCCGACTCCGCCAGGAAGCGCACGGCGGCGGCGACGAACCCGCGGTTGGCCCGCGCCGCGTCGCGGATGAACGGGAACTGGGCGATGACCGCCTCCGCCGCCTCCCGGTCGGCCGGGAAATTGTGGATGCCGCCCAGGTAGTAGTCGTACATCCGGGCCGCGGTCGCCGCCTTGCGGGCGTTCGCCGATGGTTGTTCCTGCGCGCCGGTCATTGTCGCCCGTCTCCCCGTGTCGACGAAATCAGAGCCGGAAATCCGCGATCGGCACCGCTGCTTCGCAGATCAGGGCGAAGATGCGGCGGTACTCCGCCACCTCCGCCTCCTCCTCGAGGTACAGCGCGCCGATGTGCGACTCGAGATAGACCACGTCGGGGTCCTCGGGATCCTCGAAGTCCATGATGCGAAACGCCCCGGCCATCGCCGCGTGGGCGCCGGCCGTCCAGGGCAGCACCAGGATGTCGACCCGGTCCTGCGTGGCCGCCTCGCGCAGGTGCTCGATCTGCGCGGCGAGGGTTGCGGGGCCGCCGACCTGCCGGGTGAGCACCCCCTCGCCGAGGACCGTCGTCAGGTGCGGCCGGGGGTCGCGGGCGGCCAGCGCGGCCTGCCGCTGCAGCCGCAGCTTCACGTGCCGGTCCGCGGCGTCGTCGTCGACGGCCTGCTCGGCGCCGTAGACCGCGCGGGCGTACTGCTCGGTCTGCAACTCCCCGGGCACGACCTCACCCTCGTAGGTGCAGATCCGCCTGGCGCTGGCCTCCAGCCCGACGTACAGCTTGAACCAGTCCGGGATCACCGGGTTGGCGTCCCACCACTCCTCCTGGGACGTGCCCAGGGCGAGCTCGGACAGCGCGTCGGTGATGCTCTCGTCGATGCCGTACAACCAGCACAGCGCGCGCACGTTGGCGACCGTGACGGGCACCTTGCCGGTCTCGATGCGGTGCAGCGTCGGCTCGGAGATGCCGAGCTTGGCCTCCGCGACCTCGCGCCGGCTCTTGCCGGTGGCGGCCCGCAGCCGTGTCAGCCGGCGGCCCAACGCACGGCGCACGACCCGTTGTCCGGTGACCGGCAAGCCCCACCTCCACGCCACGCTGCGAAATCGAACCGGTACTGCCGGCTGACACCATACCTCTGACGATTGCGGAGTCAATATCGCCCGCGGACCGAATTCACCGACCGTCCGTTGTGGACTTCCGGGTTACTGAACGGTCCTTCAGATCCAGCGGTTGCCCAGCCACATGCGGGCGAGCCAGTCGGCGTAGGGGATCGGCTCGCCGGCGTAGATGGGGTAGAAGTAGGCGAAGCACGCGGCGACCAGCAGGACGTAGGTGCCGGCGATCACCGCGCCGATGACGCGGCGGTCGCTGTCCGGGGCGG
This sequence comes from Dactylosporangium sp. NPDC051485, assembly GCF_040682015.1. NCBI lineage: Bacteria > Bacillati > Actinomycetota > Actinomycetes > Micromonosporales > Micromonosporaceae > Dactylosporangium > Dactylosporangium sp. NPDC051485. The sequence goes on along the minus strand of NZ_JBFAZW010000155.1, from coordinate 13,732 downwards.
CGCTGCGCGGCGGGCCGATGATGGCGCCCAGGACGTACACCACGGCCAGCACGAGGAACGGTTCGGCGGGCAGGGCGTAGAAGTAGAACATGGTGCGGTGCGCCGGCATCGACTGGAACCACGGCAGGATACCGGCCAGGGCGAAGGCCATGATGAGCCAGGCGCGCCCGTCGCGGCGGGCGATGGCGAGCCAGCCCAGCGCGAACAGGGCGGGCAGGAACGACCACCACAGCAGCGGGGTGCCCAGCAGCAGGACGCTGTCGGCGCAGCTGGCGGCGCCGCACGGGCCGGTCTGCTCGAACGAGAACAGCACCGGCCGGCCGAGCAGCAGCCACTGCCACGGCCACGACTGGTACGGGTGCGACTTGTCCAGCGTGGTGTGGAAGCCGTAGGCCTCCTGGTGGTAGTGCCACAGGTTGACTAGCGGGTCGATGGGGCGGTCGTGCGGCAGGGCGTTGGTCTCGGCGTACCAGTGGCGGAAGTAGCCGTTGTCGGAGGCGAACCAGCCCCACCAGGTGCCCAGGTAGGCCAGCACCGCCAGGCCCAGGATGGCCAGCGTCCAGCCGAACGCCTCCGGCAGGCCGTCGCTCAGCCAGCGGCGGGCGCCGGCGCTGCGCCGCGCGCTCAGGTCGCAGACGATCACGATGGCGGCGACGAGGATGACGTACCACAGGCCGCTCCACTTGACCCCGCAGGCCAGGCCCAGCGAGACGGCGCAGGCGAGGCGGTACCACGGGACGCCCAGCTTCGGCCGCTTGTCCGGGTCGGCGCCGTCCTCCAGCAGGCGCAGCCAGCGACGGCGGCGGTGCTCCCGGTCGAGGACCAGGAACCAGAACGCCACCACGATCCAGAACATGAGGAAGATGTCGAGCAGCGCCGCCCGCGACAGCACGAAGTGCATCCCGTCGAGGGCCATCAGCAGGCCCGCGGTGGCGGCCAGCACCGTGGAGCGCAGCAGCCGCCACGTGGCCATCGTGACGAGCAGGATCGACAGCGCGCCGACCGCCACGGCCATGATCCGCCAGCCGAAGGCGTTGTAGCCGAACACCTGCTCGCCGAGGCCGATCATCCACTTGCCCAGCGGGGGGTGCACGACGTACTGCGGCGTGTTGTCCTCCGGGTTCCACTCCACGCCGTGCTGCAGCAGATCCTGCGCCTCGTTGGCGTAGTAGACCTCGTCGAACATGACCTCCCGCGGGCGGGTCAGGTTGACCAGCCGCAGGATCAGGCCGACGCCGGTGACGAGCGCGGCGGCGAGCCAGAAGCCGGACGTGAACCGGCCGGGACCGGCGAGCCGCCGCCGCACGATGTCGGGCACCCCCGTGTTCATTTGTGGAATCCTAGTGCGCTACGACAGCGGGGTATTCATCACGGTCTGGATCTCGGCCGCCGTCAGCGCCCGGTTGTAGACGCGGGCCTCATCGATGAGGCCCTTGAAGTACTCGCCGTACGGGGTGTTGCCGCCGATGGACAGCTGGCCGGTGGTCTGCTTCAGCGTGCCGGTCTTGGCCTTGGTGGAGACCAGCGTGCCGTTGACGTACAGGCGCAGGTTGGTCCCGTCGTAGGTGAGCGCGATGTGGGTCCACGCGCTGAGCGGGCAGGCGGTCGTGCCGTACGCCACGGAGTCGCTGGATCCCGTGGTCACGCCGCCGGCCGGCTTCAGCGGACCGGCGTCGCTGCCGGCGTTGAGGAACCAGGCGTCGGTCTCCTTGTGCATGACGGTGCGCCAGCCCGACTGGGCCGCGGTCGGCTGCACCCACGCGGTCATCGTCAGGCCGGTCGTCGGGTTCAGCGTCGCCGAGGACGGGATCTTCACCAGGTCGCCGGAGCCGTTGAACGACAGCGCCCCGCCGTACTTGCCCGCCGTCCACGTCGCCCCGGTGATCGTGCCGGTGTTGCCGTTGCCGGACGAGTCGGCGACCGAGGCGCCGCTGCCCGCGTCGAAGGTGTACCCGGCGATCAGCCCGGTCGGCTGGGTCGGCGCGTTCGACGTCGTCGCGGTGGCCGCCGGCGACCAGCCGCTCACGTTGCCCGACGCGTCCGCGGCCGCCACCCGGTACAGGTAGGTGGTGTTCGCGGCCGGGGCGGTGTCCGTGTAGGCGTTGGTGGCCGGCGTGGCGATCTGGGCGAAGTCGGTGCAGCCGGCGCCGGTGCAGCGCTGGACGCGGTACTGCGCGACGCCCACGTTGTCGGTCGAGGCCGGCCACGCCAGGGCCACCTGGGTGCCGTTCGCCGTCGCGGTCAGCGACGCCGGGGTCGACGGCGGGGTCGAGTCCGGCAGGGCCGGCGTCGTGGCCGTGGCGATCGCCGAGTACGCGCTGAGGTTGCCGGCGGCGTCGGCGGCCCGGACCCGGTAGCGGTACGCGGTGCTCGCCGCCAGCCCGGTGTCCGACCACGTGGTGCCGGCCGGCTGGGCGACCTCGGCCCAGGTGGTGCAGGCGGCGCCGGTGCAGCGCTCCACGCGGTACCCGGCGACGCCCACGTTGTCGCTCGACGCCGTCCACGACAGGTCGACCTGCGTGGGGCTGGCCGGCGTGGCGGTCAGGCCGCCCGGCGCCGACGGGGCGGTCGTGTCCGTGGCGGTCGTCGTCGCGGTCGCGACGTTCGAGTACCCGGAGACGTTGCCCGCCGCGTCGGCCGCCCGGACCCGGAACTGGTACGTGGTCCCGGCGGTCAGGCCGGTGTTCGCGAACGTCGCCGTGGTCGCCGTCGCCACCTGGGCGAAGTTCGTGCAGCCGCCGCCGCCGCAGCGCTCGATGCGGTACTCCGCGACCCCCACGTTGTCCGTGGAACCGCTCCACGTCAGGTTGACCTGCGTGTTGCCGGCGACCGTGGCGGCCAGGTTCGCCGGGACGCTCGGCGGGGTGGTGTCGGCCGCGGCGGCCGTCGTCGCCTCGGCCACCGGCGAGAAGCCGCCGACGTTGCCGGCCGCGTCGGTGGCCCGCACCCGGTAGGCGTACGTCGTCGTCGCGCTCAGCCCGGTGTCGGTGAACGACGTGGCGCCGACCGTGCCGACCGGGACGAAGTTCGTGCAGCCGGCGCCGAGGCAGCGCTGCACCTGGTAGCCGGAGACGCCGACGTCGTCGGTCGCGGCCGGCCAGGACAGGTTCACCTGCGAGGAGCCGTTGGCGGCCGCGGTCAGCCCGGTGAGCGTCGACGGCGGCGTCGTGTCCGCCACCGGCGCCGTCAGGGGCGAGTTCATGATGGTCTGTACCTCGGTGGCGCTCAGCGCCCGGTTGTAGACCCGCGCCTCGTCGATGAGGCCGGTGAAGTACTCGCCGTAGGGCGCGTTGCCGCCGATGGACAGCGGGCCCGTCGTCTGCTTCAGCGTGCCGGTCTTGGCCTTGGTGGACACCAGCGTGCCGTTGACGTACAGGCGCAGGTTCGCCCCGTCGTAGGTGAGCGCCACGTGGGTCCACTGGTTCAGCGGGTTCGCCGTCGTGCCGTACACCACGGAGTCACTGGATCCCGTGGTCACGCCGCCGGCCGGCTTCAGCGGCCCGGAGTCGCTGCCGGCGTTGAGGAACCAGGCGTCGGTCTCCTTGTGCATGATGGTCCGCCAGCCCGACTGGGCCGCGGTCGGCTGGACCCACGCCGCCATCGTCAGCCCGGTCGAGGCGTTCAGCGACGCCGACGACGGCACCTTGACCATGTCGGTCCCGCCGTGGAACTGCAGGGCGCCGCCGTACTTCCCGGCCGTGGCCGTCGCGCCGGTGATCGTCCCGTCGTTGCCGTTGCCGGACACGTCCGTCGCGCCGGCGTCGAACGTGTACCCGGCGACCAGCCCGGCCGGCTGCGTCGGCGCCGAGCCGAGCACCGCCGTGGCGACGTTGGAGTACGGGCTGACGTTGCTCGACGGGTCGACCGCGGCGACCCGGTACTGGTACGTCGTGTTCGCGCTCAGCCCGGTGTCGGTGAACGTCGTCGCGGTCGGGGTGGCGATCTGCGCGTAGTTCGTGCAGCCGGCGCCCTGGCAGCGCTCCACCCGGTAGCCGCTGACCAGCACGTTGTCCGTCGACGCCGCCCAGTTCAGCGCCACCTGCGTGCCGTTCACCGCCGCGGTCAGGTTGCCGGGCGCGCTCGGCGGGACGCTGTCCGAGCCGACCGGCAGCAGCACGCTCGTGCTGGAGCGCAGGCCGCTCGCATCCGTCGCGGTCAGGATGATCTCGTAGGAGAACGTGCCGATCGGGCCGTGGTCGTCGACCACGAAGCTACCGCTCGCCCCGGAGCCCCCGACGAAGCTGTGGATGTGCGTGTCGTGGTGCAGCAGCACGGTCCAGCTCAGCGCGCTGGCCGGCAGCGGGCCCTGGTCCGGGTCGGTGGCCGAGCCGGCGAAGTTCACGGTCTGCCCGGGCTGCACCGTCGTGTTGTTCAGCGGCGCGCTGATCGTCGGCACCGGGGGAGCGCTGCCGACGGTGACGGTCGTGGTCGCCACCGACGTGAGCCCGGCGCTGCCGGTCACGGTCAGCTTGGCCAGGAACGTCTGCACACCCGTCGCGGTGTACGTGTGGCTCGGGTTCGCCGCCGTGGACGTGACGCCGTCGCCGAAGTCCCAGAGGTACGACAGGCTCGCCCCGCCGGCGTCGACCGAACCGGCGCTGGAGAACTGGACCGTCAGCGGCGAGTAGCCGGACTGCGGGCTCGCCGAGGCGGTCGCCGACGGGCCGTTGAACCGGATGCGGCGGATCTGCCCGGTCGTGAACGACAGGTAGTAGATCATCCCGTCGGGCGCCACGGCCAGCGAGACCGGTGCCTCGACGTTGGTGGCGAAGGGCTGCACGCCGATCGGGTTGTGGTTGGCGTCGAACACGACCCGCTTGATGAAGTTGCCCGAGTAGTCGGCGAAGAAGTAGTTGTTCTGGAACTGCGCCGGGTAGACGCCGCCGGTGTAGAACGGCCCGCCGATCGCGGCGGTGCCCACCGTGTGGTTGTAGGTGTGGTACGGCGCGGTGACCGCCGACGCCGGCAGGTTCTGGCACAGGGTGTACAGCTGCTGGAAGGAGCCCTGCACGTTGTTGCCCTCGTAGCACGGCCAGCCGTAGTTGGCCCCGGGCACGCCGTCGTTGATCTCCTCCCACGTGTTCCAGCCGACGTCGCCGAACCAGATGTGGTTCGTGCCCGGCTGCAGCGCGAACCGGAACGGGTTGCGCACGCCGTAGAGGTACACCTTGGACTTGACGCTGTTCGTGCCGTCGTAGAACGGGTTGTCGGCGGGCGCGGTGCCGTCCTTGTTGATGCGCAGGATCTTGCCGCGGTAGCTGTTGAGGTCCTGCGCCCCGAGGGCGAGCGGGTCGGCCTTGTTGGCGTCGTCGGCGTCGCCGTTGCCCACGAACAGCTTGCCGTCGGGGCCGAACTGCAGCGCCCCGATGGTGTGGCTGCTGCCGTCGGCCGGGATGCAGTCGGCGCCGGTGGGCTGGGCGCTGCACGGGGCGGTGCCGACCGAGCCCAGGATCACCGTCTCGCTGCCGGCCAGCGCGCGGTCGGGGTTGGCCGGGTCGGCGGTCACCCGGACCAGGCGGGACGTCTTGGCGCCGGGGTCGTTCGGGTTGCTGGTGTTCTCGTAGACGTACGTCAGGTAGACGTAACCGTTGGTGACGAAGTCCGGGTCGAACGTGAAGCCCCACAGCCCCCGGTCGTCGTAGGTGTTCACCTTGCCGGTCAGGTTCAGGAACGGGGTCGGCAGGACCGAGCCGTTCTTCACCACCCACACCACGCCGGGCTTGGTCCACACGAACAGCCGCCCGTCGGGGGCGAAGGCCTCGCCGACCAGCGTGTACTTGTCGACGGTGGCGACCACCTCGGTGGTGAACCCGGGGCTGGCGAAGGTGTCGGCCACGGCCGGGGCGGGCTGCGAGACGACGACGAACAGGCCCAGCAGCAGCCCGGCGATCACGCCGATCGCCCGGTTCCTGCGCTTTCTGGACACCACCATGGCCACAACCTCCGCCGTCGATTGGCGCGCAATATAGGCACCGTTCCGGCTCGGCCGGAATCAACCGAACGAATGGCGACGCATGGCAATACGTGAGTTTGCGACCGTTTTCGGGGCATCTGGCACGGGTCGGCTTTCCGTCACGCGCTCCTCGCTGGGGATTTCCCGGTGGGGGCCTGGCCGGCTGATCGTTTCCGGTCGCCGTTACGACGCGAGCCAGGCGTCGAGGATGTCGACGTACTCGGGGGCCAGGTGCGGGCTCCACCGCAGGAAGTACACGGCCATGGACAGCGCGTGCAGCAGGTGGGCCAGGCGGACCCGCTCCGGCCAGTCGTCCGGCAGCGGGCACCGCGCGGCGTAGGCGGTCAGGAACGGTTCGCGGCCCTCCGGGAACGCCGTGAAGATGTGCTCGTCGAGCTTGCCGAAGTCCAGGAAACGGTCGGCGTAGCGGCCGTGCTCGAAGTCCAGCAGGCACGCGATCCGGCCGTCGCGCATGATCAGGTTCGGGCGCCACAGGTCGCCGTGGGTCAGGACGGGCGGGTCGTCGTGGGCAAGGCGGTCCACCGCCCGGTGCAGGGCCGCCGCCAGCCGCTCGTTGCCCGCGCCGGCCAGGTCGTGCGGGGCGCCGGCCCGCGGCTCGCTGCCGGTCCCGGCCGGGTCGTGGGGGGCCTGGGTGGGCCGTTCGTTGCCGGTGCCGGTCTGGTCGTGGGGGGCCTGGGCACGCCGCTCGTTGCCGGCGCCGATCAGGTCGTGCGGGGCTTTGGCCAGCCGGGAGTCGATCAGGGCGTGCAGGGACGTCGCGGCGTCGGCGTGGCGGGTGCGGCCCAGCACGTCGCCGAACCATTCGCCGGTGCACGAGTGGACCCGGCCCACCAGCTCGCCCAGCTCGGCGGCGAAGGCCAGGCGCTCCGGCGGGGACATGGACTCCCAGGCGGCGTCGGCCGGCACGCCGTGCTGGTACTCCTGGACGATCAGCGGGCCGTCCAGCGGCGCGCTGTACGGGGCGAAGGCGCGGTAGCGGACCACCGGCACGCCGCCCTCCGCGGCCCGGCGGGTCGTGGCGATCAGGCCGCGCAGGTGCTCCGGGTCCTTGTCGCGGACCGGGGTCTTGGCCAGCAGCGGGCCCTCGTCGGTGTCGGCGACCCACTGGCGGCTGGTGTAGCCGGCGTCGAGCCGGCGTATCGCGTCGATCCGCAGGCCAGGGCAGGCCTCCCGCAACGCTTCCTCGATGGCGTCGATCACCGGCATACCGTACCGGGAAGGTGTCAGCCTAGTTTCCTAGGACGCGAAAACGGGCCGTGACGGAGACGGCACGAAACCGGGAGCCGGGCGAACGAGCTCCGGCCGTACCGTCGCGGGCATGGACGAGATCGACAGCTATGACCCCTATGCGGGGGCCGAGGAGTTCGACGGCGACGGGCTGCTCGCCGAGGTCACCGACCATGCGGAGGACCTCGCCGAGTCCTGAGCCGCAACCGGACCGCAACCACGCGGACGGTCAACGCGCGTCCACCCGTGCCGACGGTAGCGGTATTGCTGGGCAGGCCGGTGGACGGGAGCGTCGGTGCCTCGATCGCAGATCAAGCGGCGCATCGCGCTGGTCGGGCTGGCCGCGGTGCTGCTCGCGCTCACCGGCGTGAGCGTGTTCGGCACGGTGGCGACCCGCGACGCGGCCCGCGCGGCGCAGAGCGCCTCGACCGTGGCCGAGGCGTACCACCTCGCCCACGAGGCGGTGGGGCTCGAGGAGATCGCCGAGCAGCTGTACCGCCTGGAGCCGGAGAGCAACGCCCGCGGACAGCACGCGGTGGCGGCCCAGCGGCTGCAGTCGGCGCTGAGGCTCATCCGCGAGCGCGGCAATGCCCGCGACCTGTCGCTCGTCGAGCTCATCCAGACCCTGCAGCAGCGCTACCTCGATGCCGTCGGCCGGCTGTTCGCGGTGGTCGACCAGGGGGACCAGGCGGTGGTCCGGCGCATCGACATGGACGAGGTGCAGCCCACGTCGGTGCGCATCGACTACCTGCTGCAGCAGGCGACCGCGGAGCACACGGCGGCGGCCGGGCGGGCCAACGCGCGGCTGAACCGGGTCGAGCAGGTGGTGTTCGTCGCGACTCTGTGCACGTTCGCGGCCGGCCTGGCGCTGATCGTGGTGTTCAGCGTGGTGGCGGTGGGCTACCAGCGGCGGCTGATGCGCCAGGCGACCGAGAGCGCGCACCGGGCCACCCACGACGCGCTGACCGGGCTGCCGAACCGCAGCGTGTTCACCACCCGCACCGCGGAGGCGCTGGCCACACCGGGGGAGGCCGGGCCGTCCGTGCTCATGCTGGACCTGGACCGGTTCAAGGAGGTCAACGACGCCCTGGGCCACCGTTACGGCGACGAGCTGCTGCGGCAGGTGGCCGGGCGCGCGAGCGCGGCGGTCCGGGCTGCCGACACCGTCGCCCGGCTGGCCGGGGACGAGTTCGCGATCCTGCTGCCGGGGACCGGCAGTGAGGACGCGGTACGGCTGGCCCAGCGGGTCCAGGCCGAGCTGCACCGCAGTTTCGACCTGGGCGACGTGACGGTCGACATCGAGGCGAGCATCGGCGTGGCGAGCGCGCCCGCGGACGCCACCGGCGCCGACGAGCTGCTGCGCTGCGCGGACATCGCGATGTACACGGCGAAGGACGCCAAGACGGGCACAGTCGCCTATCGCCCGGCGATGCACGCCGATGACAGCAGCCGGCTGCTGCTGCTCGGGGACCTGCGCCGGGCGCTGGAGAGCGAGGACCAGATCACCCTGGCCTACCAGCCGAAGGTGCGCCTGGCCGACGACGAGCTCAGCGGCGTGGAGGCGCTGGTCCGCTGGCAGCACCCGGTCCGCGGGCCGATCGCGCCGAACGACTTCGTCCCGGTGGCAGAGACGACCGGGCTCATCAACCGGTTGACGCTGTACGTGCTGCGCCACGCCCTCGCGCAGGCGCGGGCGTGGCTGGACGGCGGGCGGGAGGTGCCGGTGGCGGTGAACCTGTCGCCGCGCTGCCTGCTCGATCCGAACCTGGTCGAGCACGTGACCCGGATGCTCGGCGACTGCCGGGTGTCGGCGAACCTGCTGCGGCTGGAGGTCACCGAGTCGGCGGTGATGGCGAACCCGGCGCAGGCGACGGCGACCCTGCGGCAGCTGCACGACCTCGGCGTGCACCTGTCCATCGACGACTACGGCACCGGCTACTCCTCGATGGCGTACCTCAAGCAGCTGCCGGTCGACGAGTTGAAGGTGGACCGGACGTTCGTGCAGCACATGGACGTCGACCACGACGACGCGGTGCTGGTGCGGGGGGCGATCGAGCTCGGGCACAACCTCGGCATGACGGTGGTCGCGGAGGGCGTCGAGGCGGACGCGCACGCGGTGGCGCTGTACGAGCTCGGTTGCGACATCGCGCAGGGGTACCACTACGCGCGCCCGATGCCGGCCGCGCAGCTGGAGGAGTGGCTGCGGGCCCGCCGGCTGGCCGCGGCGGCGCCCTGAGCGGGGGCAGCGCGAACCGGCGGGTTCCCATACCGTGGCGCGGTGCGAACTCGACCCCGGCTGGCCCGATCCTTGGCAACCGTCGCGTGCGGCGCCGTGCTCGCGCTGGTGTTTGCCGCGCCCGCGGCCGCCGACCCGACCCGCGACCAGCAGTGGGCGCTGGGCCTGCTGCAGGCCGGCCGGCTGGCGCAGATCAGCCAGGGGGAGGGGGTCACGGTCGCGGTCATCAACACCGGCGTGGACCCGAACCATCCCGACCTGACCGGCAGCGTGCTCAAGGGCATCAACACCGACAGCAAGTCCGGGCCGACGAGCGACATGGCCGGCATCGGCACCGGGATGGCGTCGATCATCGCCGGGCACGGCCACGGCGCGGGGGGCCGCGACGGCGTTCTGGGCATCGCGCCGAAGGCGAAGATCCTGCCGGTGCGCCTCGGCGACCAGGTGGTGTTCGGCCAGCCGGACCGGCTCGCGGACGGCATCATGGCGGCGACCGACGCCGGGGCCAAGGTGATCTGCGTGGCCTACAGCCTGTCGGACTCCGACAACCTGCTCAAGGCGATCGGCTACGCGTGGACCAAGGGCGCGATCGTGGTGGCCGCGTCGGGCAAGGTGTCCGACAACCGCAGCATCGTGTGGCCGGCCCGCTACAAGGGCGTGGTCGCGGTCGGGGTGGCCGGCCGGGACGGCAACGTCGACCCGGGGGTGTCGCCGGAGGGCGACTTCGCCTCGCCGCTGACCGTCGTCGCGCCCGGCGTGGACATCGTCGCGGCGACCCTGCGCGGCAGGTACGAGACCGGGTCGAGCACCGTGCACGCGGCCGCCTACGTGGCCGGGGTGGCGGCGCTGATCATGGCGAAGTACCCGTCGACGACCCCGGCCGGTGTGCTGCAGCGGCTGCGGGACTCGGCCGAGGACCGCGGCAGGCCCGGCCTCGACGACGCCTACGGTTACGGTCTCGTCGACCCGGTGCAGGCCCTCGCGGCGAACGTCCCGCCGCGGGCCGCGCCGTCCGCCGGCGCGTCGCAATCGGCGGCGCCGGCGCCGGCCGGGCCGAAGAAGAGCAAGTTCTGGTACCGCACGCTGCTCGTCACGACGATCACGCTGATCTGCGCCTCGCCGGTCGCGCTGGTCGTCGGGGCCGTGCTGCTGATCCGGCGGTCGCGGCGGCGCCGCCGGGCCGGCCCCGTCGCCGTGTCGTCGCAGGGCGACCGGGCGCATGTCCACCATCCCTGATCGTCCGTCCATTGTGGACTCGATGCGGGGTTGCTGCCGGTGACCTGGTAGCCTTTACGACTCATCGAGCGGCGGGAGGTGGTGGCGGTGCGCCTGCAGGCCGTGTCGCGCGCCGTCGCCGCCGTGCTCGTGTTCGTCGTCTGCGCGCTGCTGCTCGGCCTGTCCCAGGCGGAGCACCTGACGCCGGGGGACGCGTTCCAGGTCGCCCGGGTCGGGCACGTTGCCACGGTCCACGGCGCCGTCCACGTCCCGAACCGCGACGCGACCGCGCCCCTTGCCGTCGGTGCCGAGGTCGCGCCGGGCACCGGCCCGTCCGGCCTCGTCGGTACCGTCGGCCGGACCGGCAACTCCCCGCGCCCGGCGTGGTTCGGCGAACCGGCCGGCTGCCGCGGGCCACCAACCTCCTGAGCAGGACACACGTCACCGCTCTTCGCTTCTCAGGAGGTACATCCGTCATGTCACGCTGCACGCTGCCCAGAAACCTGCCCAGAAACCTGCCCGAGGCGCCCGCCGCTGCCCAGCACGCGCCGCCAGGGTCGCCGTGAGCGCCCTCGCCGCGATCGTGATCTTCACGATCGCGTTCGTCCTCATCGCCACCGAAAAGGTCCATCGCGTTGCCGTCGCGCTCACCGCGGCCGGCCTGATGGCGCTGCTCGGGCTCGTGCCCGGCCAGGACGTGTTCTTCTCCGAGCACGCCGGCATCGACTGGAACGTGATCTTCCTGCTGCTCGGCATGATGATCATCGTTGGGGTCATCAAGCAGACCGGCCTGTTCGAGTTTCTCGCGATCTGGGCCGCGAAACGGTCCCGGGGCCGGCCGTACCGGCTGCTGGTGATGCTCATGGCCATCACGGCCGTGGCATCCCCGTTCCTGGACAACGTCACCACCATCATGCTCGTCGCCCCGGTCACCGTCCTGGTGTGCCGCCGGCTGGGCATCCCGGCACCGCCGTACCTGATCGCCGAGGCGCTGGCGTCCAACATCGGCGGGGCGGCGACGCTCATCGGCGACCCGCCGAACATCATCATCGGCAGCCGGGCCGGGCTGACCTTCAACGACTTCGTCATCCACATGGCGCCGATCGTCGCGGTGCTCTTCGTGCTCTTCGTCCTGCTGTCGTGGGTGATGTTCCGCCGGCGGTTCGAGTACCACCCGGAGCGCGTCGCCGAGATCATGGCCCTCGACGAGCGGGCCGCCATCACCGACCGGCGGCTGCTCGTCCGCTGCCTGGCGGTGCTCGGCCTCGTCGTCGCCGGCTTCGCCCTCCACGCGGTCATCCACGTCGATCCGGCCATCGTCGCGCTGCTCGGCGCCGGCCTCATGGTCCTCGTGTCCCGGGTGGAGACGGAGAAGTACCTCGAGGAGGTCGAGTGGTCGACCCTGGTGTTCTTCATGGGCCTGTTCGTCATGGTCGGCGGCCTGGTGGAGACCGGCGTCATCCACCGCCTCGGCACGTGGGCCACCGGCCAGGTCGGTGACAACTACTTCGTCGCCGCGACCGGGCTGCTGTTCGGCTCGGCCGTGCTCGGCGCATTCTTCGACAACATCCCGTACGTCGCGACGATGGCTCCGATCGTCGAGGACATCGTGGCGACCACCTCCGACCCGGAGACGGGCCGCTCACTGTGGTGGGCCTTCGCGCTCGGCGCCGACCTCGGCGGCAACGGAACCGCCGTGGCGGCCAGCGCGAACGTCGTGGTGCTCGGCATCGCGGCCCGTGCCGGTCAGCCCATCAGCTTCTGGCAGTTCACGCGGTACGGCATCGTCGTCACGGTGATGACGACCGTCATCGCGTGGGGTTACGTCTGGCTGCGGTACTTCTCATGACGGCCGTCGAAGGAGGAACCATGTCCACCACCCGCACCGCGCTGCCCGGCATCGGCACGCTGCACATGCTGCAGCTGCACAACGGCCGCCGCATCGGTGTCATCCGGCACCGCGACGGCCGCCGCGAGCTCGTCGTCTACGACGCGGCCGACCCGGACGCCGGCCGCATCGGGGCCGTGCTCACCTCGCAGGAGGCGAGCACCCTCACCGAGGTACTGCAGGCCGCCGGCCCTTCCGTGCACTGCGCCCGCCTCGAGCACCTCGCCGCGGGCGTCGTCGTCATGCAGATGCTCGTCGGCGACGGCTCGCCCTGGCTGCACCGGCCCGTCGCAGCCGGCGAGGGGGTGCTCGCCGCGGTCGTCCGCGACGACCGGGTCGTGCCGGCCGAGGCGTCGTCACGGTGCCGGGTCGGCGACGTCGTCGTCCTCGTCGGTCACCGCGACGCGGTCCTCGCGGTGCTCGACGCGCTGTTGTGGGAGCATCCGACGGACGGTCCGCCGTCGCGAGCCGACATGTGACCGTCGGGCTTGCCTCGAGCGGGCCGGCGGCCCGCTCGAGGCCGGCCACGGTGTGCGGGTCTGCGGCTCGGCCACGGTGTGCCGGTCGGCGGCTCGGCCACGGTGTGCGGGTCGGCGGCCGGGCACGGTGCGGCCACGGTGCGCCGGTCGGCGGCCGGCGGCCGGCGTCGCGCCCGGTCGGCGGCGCCGGGGCGAGCGCCGGGTCGGTGGGCGGGTCCACGCCGCCGGGGCCGGCTCCTTCGGGGTCGGCGCGAGCTGATGCCGGCCCGCAGCCGCCGGTCGGCGCTTCATGGGACCGGGCGGCGCTGGTCGCCGGCGCGGCGCTGCGGGTCGTCCGGCCGGCCCGCCTCGGCGCCCGGGGACAGCTGCGGGTTCGGCATCTCCTCGGCCGCCGGCCCGCTGGCCGGCCGGACCCGGGGGAGCAGCGGCCCGCGCACCGCGAGCCCGGCGACGAGGGCCAGCACCGCGCCGGTCGCGCCGCCGGCCGGGATGAGCCACCAGCCGGCGAGCGCGGTCACGGCGAGCGCGGTCACGCCGCCGAGGGTCGAGCGGGCGCGGGCGCGGTCGTCGACGCTCTCGACCACGAACGCCGCCCAGGTGACGGCGGTGTAGACGGCGACCTCCGCTGGACGCCTTGTCCCGGCTCGCGGCCGGCGGTGGCCTGCTGCTCGGGGACAACACCAAGTTCGCCGGCATGTTCCGGGCCCACGGCC
>NZ_JBFAZW010000154.1:0-19607 GCF_040682015.1 Dactylosporangium sp. NPDC051485 | reverse complement strand
CGGCCGCGCTGGGTCAGGCCCAGGTTGCCGCCCTCCCCCACCACCTTGGCCCGCAGCTCGCGGCCGTTGACCCGGACGTAGTCGTTGGCCTTGTCCCCGACGTCGGCGTGCGACTCCCCGGTGGACTTGACGTAGGTGCCGATGCCGCCGTTCCAGAACAGGTCGACGGGGGCCGACAGGATCGCGTGCATGAGGTCGTTCGGCGTGAGGAGGCCGTCGCCGGCGATGCCGAGGGCGGCCCGGGCCTCCTCCGACAGGGCGATCGACTTGGCCGTGCGCGGGTACACGCCGCCGCCGGCCGAGATCTTCGACCGGTCGTAGTCGTCCCACGACGAGCGGGGCAGCCCGAACAGGCGCGAGCGCTCCTCGTACGACGCCGCGGCGTCGGGCGAGGGGTCGATGAAGATGTGCCGGTGGTCGAACGCGGCGACCAGGCGGATGTGCCGCGAGAGCAGCATCCCGTTGCCGAACACGTCGCCGGACATGTCGCCGACGCCGACCGCGGTGAACTCGGTCGTCTGGGTGTCCACCCCCAGCTCGCGGAAGTGCCGCTTCACCGACTCCCAGGCACCCCTGGCGGTAATGCCCATCCGCTTGTGGTCGTAGCCGGCCGAGCCACCCGAAGCGAACGCGTCGCCGAGCCAGAAGCCGTACTTCACCGAGATCTCATTGGCGATGTCGGAGAACGTCGCGGTGCCCTTGTCGGCCGCGACCACCAGGTAGGGGTCGTCCGGGTCGTGGCGCACCACGTCGGGCGGCGCGACGATCTTGCCACCGTCGAGATTGTCGGTCACGTCCAGCAGCGCCGAGATGAACAGCTGGTAGCAGGCGACGGCCTCGTCACGGTCGCCCGGCTTCTCCTTCAGGACGAACCCGCCCTTCGCGCCGGTCGGCACGATGACCGCATTCTTCACCATCTGCGCCTTGACCAGGCCCAGAATCTCGGTCCGGAAGTCCTCACGCCGGTCCGACCAGCGCAAGCCACCACGGGCGACGGAACCGAAGCGCAGATGCACACCCTCGAACCTCGGCGAGTACACAAAGATCTCGAACCGCGGCCGCGGAGCCGGCAGGTCGGGGATGGACTGCGGGTCGAGCTTGAAGGCGGTGTACGACTTCGGCCGCCCCCCGTCGCCGCGCTGGAAGAACGACGTGCGCAGGGTGGCCTGGATGAGGTGCAGGAAGGAGCGCAGGATGCGGTCCTGGTCGAGGCTGGTCACCTGGTCGAGGTCGGCGTTGATGGCCGTGATCAGCTCCTTGGACTGCACCGAGCGGGTCACCTCGGACAGCTGCAGCCGCGGGTCGAACCGGGCGGCGAAAAGCGCCACGAGCTTCGAGGCGATCGCGGGGTACGCCAGCAGCGTCGTCTCCATGTAGTCCTGGGAGAACACCGTGCCGGCCTGGCGCAGGTACTTCGCGTAGGCGCGCAGCACGACGACCTCGCGCCAGGTCAGCCCGGCCATGAGCACCAGCGTGTTGAAGTTGTCGACCTCGGCCTCACCGCGCCAGGTGGCGGAGAACGCGTTCTCCAGGTGCGGGCGGACGTCGGCGATGGCCCGCGACCCGGACGGCAGCTGCAGGCCGAAGTCGTACAGGTAGATCGTGCCGTCGGCGCGCACCACCTCGTAGGGGCGCTCGTCGGTCACCCGCACGCCGAGGGAGTGCAGCACCGGCAGGACCGCCGAGAGGAGCATCGGCTCGCCGTAGCGGAACACCTTGAACCGCACGTCGGACTCGTCCTGCCGGCGGCGGTACACGTGCATGACCAGCTGCCCGGGCTCGTCGAGCAGCTCGAGCTTGGCGACGTCCTTGACCGCCTCGTGGGGCGTGTGCTCGTCCTTGTACGTGTCCGAGATCGCCTGGCCGTAGCGCTGGTACAGCACCTTGGCCTGCTGCTCGTCGTTGAGCTTGCGCTCCAGCACCAGGCGGAAGTCGTCGTCCCAGAGGCGGGTGGCCTCGGAGAGGCGCTCGGTGAGGTCGTCGACGTCGATGTCACCCGGCGGGTTGCCCGGCTCGGTGCGCACGATGAAATGCACGCGGGCGAACTTCGACTCGCTCACCCGGGTGGTGTAGTCGACCCCGATGCCGTTGAGCTCGGCCAGCAGGATCTGCTGGATGCGCAGCCGGTTGGCGGTGGTGAACCGGTCACGGGGCAGGTAGACCAGGCACGAGATGAACCGGCCGTAACCGTCCCGGCGCAGGAATAGCCGCAGCTGGCGGCGGCCGGCCAGGCGCAGCACACCCATGACCGCCTTGTACAGCTCGTCCGTCCCGATCTGGAACAGCTCGTCGCGCGGGTAGGTCTCCAGCGTCTCCATCAGGTCCTTGCCGGAGTGGGAGCGCGGGGACAGCCCGGAGCGCTCGACCACCTCCGCCACCTTGCGCTTGACCACCGGCAGGTCACGCACGCTGGTGCGGTACGCCGCCGAAGAGAACAACCCGAGAAAGCGCTTCTCACCGATCACGTTGCCGTCGGCGTCGAACTGCTTGAAGCCGATGTAGTCCAGGTACGCCGAGCGGTGCACCGTGGCCCGCGAGTTGGCCTTGGTGATGATGAGCAGCCGTTTCTCCTTGGCCTTGGCGTACGCCTCCGCCGTCATGGAGGACAGCACCCGCGGCCGCACCTGGTCGACCCGCAGGATGCCCAGGCCGGAGCCGAGCACGGCCTGCAGCAGTTCCTCGCCGTTGTCGTCCTTGACCAGCTTGTACTGCCGGAAGCCCAGGAAGGTGAAGTGGTCATCGACGAGCCAGCGCAACAGCTCGACGGAGTCCGTGATGTCCTTGTCCGGCACGGGCAGCTGGGCGCTGCCGAGCTCGTCGGCGAGGGCCAGGGCCTGGGTGCGCATCTTGTGCCAGTCCTCGACCGCCTCGCGCACGTCGTTGAGCACGCGGGACAGGTCGGTGCGCAGCTCCTCGAGCTCACGCTCGTCCCGGATGCGGTCGACCTCGATGCGGATCCAGCTCTCGACGATGTCGCCGGGGCCGGCGTCCTCGGGCTCGAGCCCGACGAGCACCTCCTCCAGCGCACCGAGCGGCGCCCGGCGCAGCACCACCAGCGGGTGCACCAGCAGGTTGACGTCGATGTCACGCGACGACAGCGCGCTGGTCACCGAGTCGACCAGGAACGGCATGTCGTCGGTCACGATCTCCAGTGCCGTCCCGCCGGTGACGCTCAGGCCGAGCCGCAGCTTCAGCTCACCCGGCAGGCGCTGCTGCGCCAGCTCCGAGTGCGACCGGGTGGCCTCGACCATCTTGGCCACATCGCAGGCGGCCAGCTCCTCATCGGGGACCAGGCGCCAGTACTGCGCGACCAGTTCGGGATCGGCATCCAGTGCGGTGGCCAGCACGACCGCCTCCGCCACCAGATGCTCCGCGTTGGGCACCGGTTGCTCCAGGTCGTCGTCTTCGACCGCGTCGGCGGTCCCCGCTCCGCGTGAGCCTCGTGCGTCGTCCTGCACCGAGGTAACCCCAGGCCGATTCATCGGTTGTTCTCCCCTCACCCACGACGTTGTGGGTTGTCCTCGCTCAGCCTAAGACGTGCCCGCAGGGCCTCATGTGTTCGGGGATCGCGGTCGTCCGCCTGGAACACCATCTGTCCCGGCACGCAACCGTTGCCGATGAGCAACGTCACATCCAGCGGCCTTCGGTTCACGCTCGTCGAATACCCGATCAACCGCCACTCGACGTACTGAATTGTCCTACTTGTTCGATCTTGGGGCGTGCAGAACCATGCTTTCATGGCGCAGAATCGCCCACATGGTCGTTTCGATCCGTCGCGTCATCGCACTCGCCGCCGCCGTGGCGCTGCTCGGCACGCTCCCCGCGTGCTCCAGCAAGCCACCGGACGACTCGTTCACGACGTTCCTCGGCGCCTGGGAGAAGGGCAACCTCTCCGGTCTGAAGTTCCTGGGTCCGGACGGTAAAGCCCTCGCCGGGGATGCGGCGCAGAAGCTGTGGACCACGGTCGCGGGCGACCTCGCGACCCAGCCGCCGAAGCTCACCCTCAAGGGGGCCCCGGCGGTCAAGGACGACAATGCCAGCGCCGTCGTCCACGTGGCCTGGCCCGTCGCCGGCTCGACGTGGGAGTACGACACCACGGTCGACGCCAAGCGGATCGACAAGGAGTGGACGGTCACCTTCGGCGCGAAGACCATCAACCCGCAGCTGGAGGCCACCGACAAGCTCGCGGTCCGCAAGAGCGCGGGGACCCGCGGCAGCATCCTCGACGGCGCCGGCCAGCCGATCGTGAGCGCGAAGCCGGTCGTGATCATCGGCGTGGAGCCGCGGTCGATCACCGACATCGGCATCGTGGTCAGGAATCTGACAGACGCCTTCAAGCAGGCGAACGTCTCGGTCGACCTCTCGGGCCTGCCCGATCAGGTGAAGAAGGCCGCCCCCGACGCCTTCGTGCAGATCATCACGGTGCGCAAGGAGATCTTCGACACGATCGCCAACAAGCTGAACTCGACGCCGGGCGTGATCACCCGCAACTCGACGCAGGCGCTGGCCCCCTCCGCGCAGTTCGCCCGGGCCCTGCTGGGCTCCACCGGCGAGGTGACGAAGGAGATCATGGACAAGAACCCGGGCAAGTACAAGATCGGCGACGTTGTCGGCCTGTCCGGGCTCCAGCAGCGCTACGACTCGGTGCTGCAGGGCAAGCCGGGCGTCAAGGTGGTCGTGCCCATGCCCACCGGCACCCCCGACAAGCAACTCTTCGCCACCGACCCGACGGCCGGCACCGGCGTCAAGCTCACCCTCGACGTCAACCTGCAGAACGCCGCCGAGGCCGCCCTGGCCGGCGACCAGCGCCGCTCGGCCCTGGTCGCGATCCGGATCAGCGACAACTCGATCGTCGCGCTCGCCAACGGCCCCGGCGCCGCGGTGAACAACTTCGCGCTCGTCGGCCAGACCCCGCCGGGCTCGACCTTCAAGGCCGTCACCGCCCTGGCCGTGCTGGACAAGGGCATGACCGGCGAGGACGTGGTCAACTGCCCGAAGACCCTCACGGTCGACGGCCGCACGTTCAAGAACTCCCACGACGAGGAGCTGGGCAACGTCCCGCTGCGCACCGACTTCGCCAAGTCGTGCAACACGGCCTTCGCCTCGCTCGCCCCGAAGATCGCCCCCGACGGCCTCGGCAAGACCGCCCAGTCCCTCGGCATCGGCATCCCGTGGGACCTCGGCGCGGACGTCTTCACCGGCAAGGTCTCGGTCAACGGCGCCAAGGCCGAGCAGGCCGCGGCCGCCTTCGGCCAGGGCACCAACCTCGCCTCCCCGGTCAGCCTGGCCGGCGCGGCGGCGGCGATCGCCCGCGGCCAGTGGAAGCAGCCCCAGCTGGTCCTCGAGCCCGCCCCGAAGAGCCCGGCGGCCGACGGCCCGGCCCTGAACCCGGCCTCGCTGGATGCGCTGCGCGCGATGATGCGCCAGGTGGTCACCGACGGCACGGCGAGCCAGCTGAAGGACCTGCCGGGCGACCTGCGGGGCAAGACCGGCACCGCGGAGTACGACAACAACCCCGCCCACACCCACTCCTGGTTCATGGGCTACCGGGGCGACATCGCCTTCTGCGTGTTCGTGGAGAACGGCGGCGCCTCGACCGCCGCCGCCGTCCCGATCGCCGGCAAGTTCTTCCAGACGATCGGTTAGCCGCCCGGCCGGCCCGTGGTGCTCCGCGGGCCGGCCGCGGCGTCTCAGCCGGCGGTCTCGTCCTCCTCGACGGGGGTGCGGGCCGCCGGGACCACATCCGTCAGTGGGGACTCCGGGGCGTCCCCCCGGTCGCGCCGGACGGCCTGGGCGGGCACGAACGGCCGCAGGCCACCGGGCCCCATGGAGTCGCGCGGAAGCGAGTCGAGCGACAGCTCCGCGACCCTGTTCACCCGCGACCGCACTGGCACGACCTGCCCATACTCTTCGTCTTCATCCTCGTCATCCCCGATTTCGTCGTCCACGGCGCGGGTGTCCCCGGCCGCGGCGTACACGATATCGTCGGGCTCATCCGGTTCGTCCCCGGCCTCGGCGTCGGCGATGTCGTCGCCCGCGGCCTCAGGCCCGAGCTCTTCAGCCACATCCGCTTCGAGCACGCCACCCTCCACCGTTTCCGACATTTCGTAAATGTCGGAAAAATCCGGGGAGACGGCGCGCAGGAACGAGACAGCGGGCCCCGAAGAGGCAGCGGGCGCCGAGGAGACGACAGGCTCAGCAGAACCGCCGGACGCCGAGGAGACGCCGGGCCCAGAAGAGGCCGAAGAGACAGCGGGCGCGGACGAAACCGCGGGCCCAGAAGGGACCGACGAAACGGCGGGCGCCGAGGAGACGGCGGGCGCGGACGAGGCGTCGGGCAACGCGTCACCGGTCAGCGGCTCGGGCGCCGGGTCCGGCAGGGGACCGACCTCGGCGACCCCGGCCTGGAACGGCAGGGACGATGCGTCGTCGCGGATGAAGCGCAGCCCTGGACGCGACTCCCCCGCGGCCGGCGGCGCCGGGACCCGAAACGAGGGCGGCGCCGACACCGGCGGGGCCGAGACCGGGGGCGCGAACGGCGGCGCCGAGATCACCGGGTCGGGCGAGGCCGCGACCAGGGCCGACGAGGTGATCAGCGGCTCCAGCCCGGCGACGAGGACGTCGGTCACCTCGGCCGCGTACTGCCCGTCGGGGTCGTAGTCGGGGTCGAAGACCGTCACCTGGGCGCCCACGCAGCGCGGGTCCGAGACCAGCCCGCTGAGCAGGATCTCCAGCTCCCGGTAGGCGATCCCGCCCACGTCCGGCGCGTCCACGGCGGGCATCACGGCCGGGTCGAGCACGTCGACGTCCACGTGCACCCAGAAGCCGGCGCAGTCGCGCAGCTGGTCGCGGGCCCACTGGGCCGAGCGGGCGGCGCCGTCCGAGCGCAGCTCCGGCACGGCCCGGGCGACGATGCCGGCGGCCTGCAGGTCCAGGCGGTACTCGTCGTGCGTGCGGATGCCCAGCAGCGCGACGTCGACGTCGCGGAAGTACGGCCGGCGCTGCTCGATGGAGGTGAGGTTGGCCTGGCCGCGGCCGGTCGCCAGCGCGAGGGCCTCGCCGGCCGCGGCGCCCACGTAGGAGGCGTTGCCCTCGTGCCGGAAGTCGGAGTGCGCGTCGACGTAGATCAGCCCGATCCGCCCGCCGGCCTCGGTCTGGTGGCGGCGCATGGCCAGGCCGGCGCCGAGCAGGATGGAGCAGTCGCCGCCGAGCACGAGCGGGAAGTCCCCGGCCGCGAGGATGCTGCCGATCCGGTCGGCCAGGCGGCGCACGAACACCGCGATCTCCGCGGCCTGGGCCACGCCGTCGCCCGGCTGCCACCCCGCCGGGTCGTACCGCGGCGGGGTGATACAGCCGGCGTCGCGCGCCCCGAGGCGGGTCAGCAGGTTGTGGTCGCGCAGCGCGCCGGGCGCCTTGGCGCAGCCGGGCACCGAGGATGCGGTCGGTGGCCGCAGCCCCAGGTTGCTCGGCGCGTCGACGACGGCGATCCGGCGCAATGCGGGCGCCGTCAGAAGAGCGCGCTCGCCAGTGCCCGGCGGGCCTTGGCGACCGCTGGGTCGTCCGGGCCGGCGACGGCGAACAGCGAGACGAGGTGCTTGCGCACGGTCTCCCGCTCGTCGCCCGGCGTGCGGCGGATGAGGTCGACCAGCCGCGAGTACGCCTTGTCGGCCTCGCCGGTGAGCACCTCGACGTCGGCGGCGATCAGCTGGGCCGGGACGTCGGCCGGGGCAGCCTGGGCCGCGCTCAGCGCGCCGGCGAAGTCCACGCCGTCGACCCGGCGCAGCAGGCCGACCTGAGCCAGCCCGGACTCGGCGACGGCGTCGGCCGGGGTCTCGTCGAGGATCTTGCGGTACGCCGCCTCGGCCGCGTCGAGGTCACCGTCGGCCATGGCGTCGTCGGCGGCGAGCAGCCGCGGGTCCTCGGGCCGCTCGACCTCCACTCCGGCCGCCTTGAGCACGGCGTCGATCCACTGCCGCAGCTGCGGCTCGGGCAGCACCTGGTTGAACGCGTCGACCGGCTGCCCGCCGACGACGGCCACCACGAAGGGGATGTTCTGGATGCGGAACATCTGCGCCAGCCGCGGGTTGGCCTCGATGTCGATCCGGCCGAGGGTCCACGTCCCGCCGCCCTCCGCCGCCAGCTGCACCAGCAGCGGGGAGAACTGCTGGTGCGGCGCGCTCATCTCGACGTAGAAGTCCAGGACCACCGGCATCGTCAGCGATCGCTGCATGACGTCGTCCTGGAACGTCGCCTCCGTGACGTCGATCACGTTGGCGCCGGCGGCCGCTGCGGGGGCCGGCGTGGTGGCCCGCTGCGCGGCGGCCGTGTTGCTGCGGGCCAAGGCGCCGAGGTCCACCGCCCCGCGGGTGAAGATCGACTGAGACTGGCGTGGGTCGGTCATGGCCCTAGTTTTGCACGTGCCCCAGGTGATCTGCCGCAAGTGACCGGTCGGATCCACCCGCCACCAGCGTCACCTGGCCGTCGATGTGCTCGACGGTGAAGAGCGTGCCCGGCGGGAAGTCGCCGAGAACCTCCGGCGGCAGCTGCACGGTGCCGTCGCCGGCCACCACGGCGAAGTCCTGGCCGTCGCGCCCCTCGGCGCCCACCCGGCCGTCGCGGATGGTCACGGCCCGGCCGAGCCGGGTGCCCACGTCACCGTCGTGGGTGACGACGACGATGGTCGTGTTGCGCTCGCGGTTGACCGTCTCGAGGGCCTCGAGCACCTCGTCCCGGCCGTGGGTGTCGAGCTGGCTGGTCGGCTCGTCCACGAGCAGCAGCCCGGGGCCGGCGGCGATGCCGACGGCCAGCGCGGCCCGCTGCCGGGCGCCCGGGGCGAGCTCGTCGATGCGCGCGCGGCCCAGCCCCGGCAGGCCCACCAGGTCCAGGATGCGGTCGGGGTCGTCGAGCTTGATGCCCTCGGTCCGCGCGGCCCGCCGCTGGGCCAGCCAGATGTTGCGGTGCAGTGAGGCATACGGCAGCAGGTTGCGCGCCGCGCCCTGCAGCACCACGCCGATCTCGGTCCCGCGCAGCCGGGCGATCTCCCCGTCGGAGAGCTTGCCCATGTCGTACGTCCCGATGTTCACCCGCCCCGCGGACGGCCGCATGAGGCCGGCCAGCAGCGCGATGAGCGTCGACTTGCCGGAGCCCGACGGCCCGACCAGGGCCAGCGTCTCCCCCGGCCCGATCGAGAGGTCGACGCCGGCCAGCGCCACGACGTCGCCGGCCTCCGCCCGATAGATGTGCACGACCCGCCGGCAGGCGACCGCCAGTCCGTTCATCGCGTCCCCGTCCCCATCCCGATCATCGAACCAGTCGTCTCGTCGAACATCGTCCTCATCGCCTCCGCTGCTCCGAGGCGGCGCGCATCCGGGCGCCGGCGACCACGGCCGAGGCGGCCAGCACGAGCGCGGCCGCGCCCCAGGCGATCGCCACCGGCCCCGGCGAGGGCCAGATCGACGCCTTGAAGCCGTCCGCGTCGTCGGAGAACACCGGAAGATACTCCCGCACCAACAGCCAGCTGGCCAGGGCCGCGAACGGCGCGATGAGCGCCGCCGTGGCGACCAGGGCCAGGTAGCCGTTCGCCCCGGCGTCGCGGCGGGCGACGCCCTGGGCCCGCAGCGACCGCAGCTCGCCGGCCCGCCGCAGCCGGTCCAGGCTCGCCACCAGCCACAGCGCGCCGGCCGCGAGCAGCACCGCGAGACCGGCCGCGAGCTGGTGGAAGCGCAGCGCGACGGCCGGCCCCTGCTCGTCCAGCCCGGCGCGCAGCGGGCCGAGCGAGCGGTCGCTCATGATCCGCAGGCCCTGCGCCTGGAGCTGCTCGACCACGTCGGCCGGCGCCTGCGGGCCGAGGAAGATCTGCGGGTACAGCGCGTCGCCGCCGTCGGTGGCCAGCCGCTCGGCGTAGTCGAGGTCGACCAGCCCGCCCTTGTAGCCCAGCTTCGGTACCGTCTCCACCTCACCGGCGATGGTGATGGACTGGCGGCCGAGGTCCAGGCCGGTCATGTGGTCGCCGATGCCGGCCGTGCGGGCCATGATCACCGGCAGCGGCGAGGGGGCGTCGGTCGGCAGGATCTTGACCGCGGTGTCGGCGCCCTTGTAGTTGGTGAGCTCGGCCCGCAGGCCGTCCTTGGCCGCGGTGAGCGTCGGCACGAGCAGCTTCGACCCGGGCGACTCCGGCGTGCGCCAGCCGTCGCTGTCGGCGAAGCCCGCCTCGTCGACGATCTTCTTGTCGTGCTGGCTGAAGCTGTGCAGCGTCATGGTCACGTCGAAGCCGCGGTTCTCGGGCTGCTCCAGCTCCAGCCCGGCCAGCCGGCACATGTTCACGCACATGGGCAGGTTGCGGGTGTAGGTGTGCCGGCCGGTCTGCACCCTGCCGAGGTCGACCCGCCCGACGCCGGAGCCGTCGAGGGGCACCACGACGGCGATCCAGCGCACCCGGTAGGCGTCGACGAGCGAGTCGATGGTCACGTCCAGCGACACGTCCTTGTTGTCCACCTCGATGGAGCGCCGGGTCACCTCGGGCTTGAGCAGCGCGCGCGCCTTCTGCGCGCTCAGCGCCCGGTCCTCCCACAGCGCCACGCCGGGCAGCGACTCGCTGTCGACCGCCAGCATCGGCGGCACCGCGGTGTCGTCGGAGACCGGCAGCATCGCGGCGGCCATCGCGAACTTGTGGTCCTTGTCGACCGCGCGGACCTTGCTCAGCAGCTCGGCCCGGCTCACCGGCTCGACGGACAGCACCCGGGGCGCGCCGAGCTCGACCCGGGTGCGCCGGTCGCGGGCGTCGGCGGAGGCCTCGGTCGCGGTGGCGGCGAAGACGACGAGCCCGAGCGCGACCACGAAGAGGGCGAGGACGCGCTGGGTGCCGGGGCGGCGGGTGAGCGCGTAGGCGGCCAGGGTGGGGCCGAGCCGGCCGCGGCGCAGGGCCCGCCGGCCGACCCGCTCGGCGATGGGCAGCGCCGCCCGGGCGGCGAGCAGGGCCACCGCGATCACGATCGCCGACGGCGCGAACAGCGCGAAGCCGGTCAGCCCGTCGCCGCCCCGGCGCAGCTGCACCACGGAGACGGCGGCGAGCACCACGACGACGACCTCGAAGACCGGCGCACTCCAGCGCGACCCCCGGCTCGGCACGTTGCGCAGCAGGTCGACGGTGCGCTTGGCCAGCTCCGCCCGCTGGGCCAGCACCGCCGCGACCAGCGCGCCGCACAGCGCGGCCAGCGACCACCGGGTGAGCCCGGCCGACAGCGGCACGCCGGCCGAGCTGCCCAGCAGCAGCCAGGCGGCCAGCCGGACCAGGTAGTGCCCGAGCACGAAACCGGCCGCGGCGCCGGCCAGGATGGCCACGACGCTCTCCCCGGCGGCGAGCCACCAGCGCCGCGGGGTGCTCACGCCGCGCAGCGAGAGCAGGCCCAGCTCCAGCCGCCGTTCCTGGGTGGCCGCGGCGACGGCGATGAACAGCACGAACCAGCACAGGAGCACCAGCGGTACCGCCGCGACCGGAACCACCTCGGCGACGAGATCCCGGTCGGCGTTGATCCGCTTGACCAGGGCGGGCAGTTCCGTCTGCACGACCGCGTGGCCGGGCAGCGCCGTCAGCTGGGCCTCGCCGCTCTTCACGGCGGCGTTGATGCGGTCCAGCGACTGGCGGTCGATCGCCGACCAGTCGATGACGAAGTCGAACGTCTGCCGCTCGTTGCCGTGCGTCATCGCCTCCAGGCTCAGCCGGGAGGCGAAGACCGGCTCGGTGGTCATCCGCGCGGTGGGGCGGGGGTTGAAGTAGTCGGCGTCGGACCAGTACAGGTCGGCCCGGTTGACCGGTTCGTAGACGCCGACCAGGGTGAACGTCACCCGCGGGCCGGCCTCGTAGTAGTCGCCGGTTTCCGCCTCCACGGCGGCGTAGCTGACCTCGACGGTGTCGCCGAGGTGCAGGCCGAGCAGCTTGACCTGCGCGGCGCTCAGCACGATCTCGGTCTCGCTGGCGAAGCAGCGCCCGGCGCTGAAGCGCAGGTGCGCGCAGGCGTCGTCGCGATAGACGAAGCGCGGGGCGATCGGCCGGGCCGACGTCAGGTCGGCCGGGAAGACCATGATGTTGTACTCGGTGCTGTACACGCTCGCGAACTGCCCGCCGCCGAACACCTTCGGGACCAGGTCCTCGAAGTCGTGGTCGGTCGGCGACGGCGTGGTGCGCCGGGCCTGCACGAGCCGCTCGGTGACCGGCGCGGCGGCCACCTCGCTGCGCACCACGGCGCGGTCGGCGGTGGCGGAGTACACCGGCGCGCTGACGGCCGCCGCCAGGGCGAACATGGCCAGGAGGAACGCGGTGAGAGCCTGCCCGAGCCGGGCCCGCACCATCGAGAGGACAAGCCCGATCACGCCGTCACCTCCGTAAGCTCCGATGCCGGCGCGATCGCCGGGCCGTGTTCCCGGGCAGCGGCCCCAGCGCCTGGTCCGGCTCGATGAGGCTTCGCGCTGATCCGCCCAGGCCGGGCGCCACCGCGCTGCGGGCCGCTCACGACGCGCTCCATCCGTCGGCGAAGTAGGGCAGGACGTCGCCGATGTAGGCGCGGATGAGCGCGGCCAGGATCAGGCCGAACAGCAGCGATATGCCGGCGAGCACGAGGTACCCCTCGACGCCCACCCGCCGCACCAGCCGCACCGGGGCGCCCTGGGCCCGCAGCGCGCCGAGCTCGCGGGAGCGGGGCCGGCGCTCGACGGCGGCGACCACGAAGGCCGATCCGATCGCCAGGGCCAGCCCGACGATCGCCGAGAGCAGCATGAACTGCAGGGTGAGCGGCGGGCCGAGGGAGGCGTACCGGTCGGCGACGCCGTCGATGGACTCCTCGCCGAGCACGATCACGCCCTCGGCCCGGAGCCGGTCCGTGATGTCTCGCGGCGCGCCGGCGTTGAGCCAGACCTGCAGCGACTCGCCCGCGCCGAAGTCGGCGCCGAGGCGGTCGGCGTACTCCAGGTCGATGATCACCCCCTTCTCGCCCAGCCGGGGCAGCCGGCGGGCGGTCTCGGCGACCGTCTCGGAGATCGACGTCGAGCCGTAGGTGACGCGCTGGTCGCCGACGCGCCGCGGCTGGATCTCGGTGGCCCGGACGCTGGCCAGCGGGGCCGGGGTGTCCAGCGGATACACCCCGGGGTCGGCGACGCCGGTGCGCACCGGGGCGACGGTGAGCCGCAGCCCGTCCCCGACCGCGGTGACGATGAGGTTGGGCGGGTTGCCGTTGACCCCGAGCCGCCACCTGGTGCGGTCCCCGAGCATCTCCTTGCTCAGCACGGGCTGGTCGCCGCCCTGGTTCGGGCCGCTCTGGGTGATGCCGTGCACGGTGACCTCGACGCCCGGGCGGGACGCGAAGAAGACCCGCTGCTCCTGGGTGGACTGCACGATCTGCAGCGAGCTGAGCCGGCAGCCGGGCGCCGTCGCGCAGGCCGCCACCGGCAGCTTGAGCGTCTTGCGGCCGTCGGCGAGCGGGCCGGCCCGGGCGGTGAGCCGGTTGCCCTTGGGATCGGCGAGCACGACGTCGAGAAACACCACGCGGCTCGCATCGTTGCCGGTGACGTGGGCGTCGAAGTCGACGGTCAGCTCCCCGCCGGTGACCGCGACCGGCTTCGGGGCGTCGGGGTGCAGCAGAGCGGCGGTCTGCGCGGCGTCCGGGCCGTACTCCGGGCGCCAGGTCGCCACCTTGGCCAGCCGCGGGCTGTCGACCAGCAGCACCCGGTCGTAGCCCGAGACCAGCGACTCCACCGCCGCCATCGCGTGCTCGCCGCCCGGGTCGGCCGCCCGCACCGCGTTGAGCAGGGCGAGCCGGCTCTCGGCCCGCACGGTCAGCACCCGGTCGGCGCCGACCTCCATCTCGGCCCGGGTGCGGCCGTCGGTGCGCCCGGCGCTCCAGGTCAGCGCCGAGGTGCACAGCAGCGCGACGGTGACGATCATCAGCGCGGCGAGGCGGTGCACGCCGGGCCGGCGGGCCAGGTAGATCGCGGTGAGCGCGCGGGCGGCCCGGCCGTGGCGCAGCGCGCCCTCAACCAGCCGGCCCGCGGCGAACGTGACGAGCCGGGCCGCGACCAGCGCGAAGGCCAGGGCGGCCAGGCCCGGCGCCAGCAGCGCGAGGCCGGCCGCGTCGCCCGAAGCGCGGGTCTTGACCTGGTAGACGGCGGCCACGGCGAGCGCGACGAGGATCAGGTCGAACAGTTCGCGCCAGAGACGGATGCGCACCCGGCCCTGGCGCAGCAGCTCGGCGACGCTGGAGGACAGCGCCCGGCGCTCGGCCAGCAGCGCGGCGAGCAGCGCGCCGAGCACGGCCAGCACGACCGCGCCGGCGGACAGGGTGAGGGCCTGCTCGTTGACCGCGGCGTCGTGGATGGGCCCGGTGACCGCGGTGGCGGCGGCCCACCCGATGGGCAGCCCCAGCACCGCGCCGGCCAGCATCGGCAGGGCGCTCTGCCCGCTCACCAGCGCCCAGGTGCGCCCGCGCGTGGCGCCGCGCAGCTTCACCAGCCCGATGTCGGGGCGCCGCTCCTCGCCGGTGTACTTCACCGCGATGTACAGCGCGAACCAGCACAGCACGAGTAGCTGGAAGGCGCCGACCGGCACGCCGAGGGAGACCAGCCGCCGGTCCCGCTCGACCCTCTGGATGGTCGCCTGCAGCTGCGTGTTGAGGGTCAGCCGGTTGTTGCCGGCCTCGACGGTGGCCGCGTCGAGGTGCGCCCGGACGTCCTCGGGCGTCTGGTCGACGAGCAGCTGCGGCTGGGCGACCATGTCCACGATGGTGCGCACCGGCACCGTCGAGAGGCTCTTGTCGAACGTGGCCGGCGTGGTCAGCAGCGCGTCATCGACCGGCTCCGTCATGTCGGGCGGGGCGCCGGTCGGCAGGCTGGCGGCCATCAGCTGGTCGTTGCTGCTCCAGAAGGGATCCCTCACGTTGTCGGGGCGGTAGACGCCGACGACCTTGAGCTGGAGCGGGTGGGGCACGCCGGAGCCGGCGAAGGTGAGCGTGTCGCCGGCCTTGACCCGCAGGAAGCGGGCGGATCGGTAGCTGAGCATCACCTCACCGGCGGCGGCGGGGCAGGCGCCCTCGATCGACGCGTGCGAGCAGGCATCGGTGCGCAGGGTCACCGGCGAGTTGGTGCTGCGGCTGCCACCGGCGGCCCCCGGCTGACCGCCGCCGCCGGGCTGGCCGTTGCCGCCGGGCTGGGCGGTGGCGGCGGACACCTCGCCGGCCAGGTAGGCGCCGGTGTAGGAGGTGAAGCCGGTGAGCCCCACGATCCGCCGCGTCTGCTCGGCCGCGGCGGCCAGCTGGGCCTCGATCGAGCCGCCCTCCACGGGCCCCTCGCCGATGGTCTCCAGCGAGCGCTCCCGGATCGGCGCACTCTCCATGTGCCGGGTGGCGATGCGCTCGGTCGAGGCCAGCACATACCAGGGCGCGGCCGCCGTCGCCGCGGCAGCCAGGGTGCTGAGCAGCAACAACGTCAGCGCCTGGGCGCGCCGGGCTCGCAGCGCCGCGAGCACGAGTGCCAGCAAGGCCCCTCCCCGTATCAGGTCGTCCTAGGTAGACCTGCGGGGGAAGGGGCCGGTTGCGCGTCTGCATTGCGGTTGGATAACGGGGGCGGTGCGTCAGAATCGGGCGGGTTCGCGGTAGATGCCCCACTCGTCCTTGAGGGCCCCGCAGATCTCGCCGAGCGTGGCCTCGGCCCTGGCCGCGTCCAGCATCGAGGGGATCATGTTCTCGCCGGCGCGGGCCGCCGCGATCATGCGCTCCAGGCACTCCTTGACCGCGACGTTGTCCCGGCCGGCCCGGCGGGTGGCCAGCAGCTTGTTCTGCTCGGCCTCGACCTCGTGGGAGACCCGCAGGATGTCCAGGTCGCGGGTGACCGAGCCGGTGTGCGCGTTGACCCCGACGACGCGCTTCTCGCCCTTCTCCAGCGCCTGCTGGTACGCGAAGGCACTGTCGGCGATCTCGGACATGAACCAGCCGTCCTCGATGCCGCGCAGGATGCCGCCGGTGATCGTGCCGTCGCCGCCCATCTCGCGAATCCGGGCGAAGATCGCCTCGGCCTCGGCCTCGATGCGGTCGGTGAGCGCCTCGACGAACCACGCGCCGCCCAGCGGGTCGGCGACGTTGGTCACGCCGGTCTCCTCCATGAGCACCTGCTGGGTGCGCAGCGCGATCTCGGCCGCCTGGTCGGTGGGCAGGGCGAGGGTCTCGTCCAGCGCGTTGGTGTGCAGGGAGTTGGTCCCGCCGAGCACCGCCGCGAGCGCCTCGACCGCGGTGCGAACCACGTTGTTGTACGGCTGCTGCGCGGTCAGCGACACCCCGGCCGTCTGCGTGTGGAAGCGCAGCCAGAGCGCCTTCTCGCTGGTGGCGCCGTAGACGTCGCGCAGCCAGCGGGCCCAGATGCGCCGCGCCGCGCGGAACTTGGCGATCTCCTCGAAGAAGTCGATGTGCGCGTCGAAGAAGAAGCTCAGCCCGGGCGCGAACGCGTTGACGTCCAGGCCGCGGGACTTGCCGAGCTCGACGTAGCCGAAGCCGTCGGCCAGCGTGAACGCGAGCTCCTGGGCGGCGGTCGCGCCGGCCTCCCGGATGTGGTACCCGGACACGGACAGGGGCTTGTAGCGGGGGATGTGCCGGCCGGTGTACTCCATGAGGTCGCCGATCAGCCGCAGGTGCGGCTCCGGCGGGAACAGCCACTCCTTCTGCGCGATGTACTCCTTGAAGATGTCGGTCTGCAGCGTGCCGTCGAGCCGCCCGAGGTCGGCGCCCTGGCGCTCGGCGGCCACGAGGTACATGCAGAACACCGGCACGGCCGGCCCGGAGATCGTCATGCTCGTGGTCACGTCGGCCAGCGGGATGCCGTCGAAGAGCACGTCCATATCGGCCGCGGTGTCGATGGCCACGCCGCAGTGCCCGACCTCACCCAGCGACTGCGGGTCGTCGGAGTCGCGACCCATGAGGGTGGGCATGTCGAAGGCGACGGAGAGCCCGCCGCCGCCCGCGCCGAGGAGCATCTTGTACCGCGCGTTGGTCTGCCGCGCGTTGCCGAACCCCGAGAACTGGCGGATGGTCCAGGTGCGGCCGCGGTACCCCGTGGGGTGCAGCCCGCGGGTGTAGGGATACTCGCCCGGCCAGCCGATCCGCTCGAACCCGGGCACGTCGGCCCCCTCGGGCGGCCCGTACACGGGCTCGACCCGCGAGCCGGACAGCGTGGTGAAGTCGGCGTCGCGCTTGCGGGCCTCGTCGAAGCGGCGCTGCCAGCGCGCGCGCCCCTCGGCGATCTCGTGGGCGTCCATGGGTGTCGGCGCTCCTCGGGTGTGGCGGGTTGGTCCGTCACACTTGATGCTAACCGCCACCTGAACGATCGCTAAGCCCGCGCCCCCAAGTGTGCGGACGCGGGCCGCGGATCAGCGGTTATGCGTAGTCGGCGGCGCGGGCCTCGTCGTTGCCCGCCCGCTTGGTGGCCTTCTCGTCCACGTGCACGTCGTCGACCACGATGTCGACCGCGGTCACCTCCAGCCCGAGCAGGTTCTCCACCGAGCCGATCACCTTGGTCCGGACCTTCTCGGCCACCGAGTACACGACGTACCCGTACTCGATCACCAGCGTCACCCGGATCGTGGCGTCACGCCCTTCCAGGCGCACGGAGACGCCCCGGTTGGACGACTCCCCGTCGGAGTCGCCCAGCCCGATGCGGTCGCGCACCGCCGCGAAGACCCGGGCCACGTCGCCGCCCAGGTCGTAGACGCCCGGCACCTCGCGCGCGGCGATGGCGGCGACCTTCTCGACCACCTCGTCGGCGATCGTGGTGGTGCCCCGCTCGGCCGCCAGCTCCGCGTTGTTACGCAGCCGGTCGACCACCTGCGAGGCGATCCGGCCGGACGCCGCCGCGGTGCTGGCCGCGAACGTGGTGACCTTCTCGGCCGCCTCGTCCAGCCGCGAGTGCTGCTCCCGCCCGGGCGCGGCCTCCTGCGCCGGCACCACGGTCCCCGTGACCGGCTCGGCAGCGGCCGGCTCCACGGAAGCCGGCTCCGCAGCGGCCGGCTCCACGGTGGCCAGGGCGTCGCCGGTCAGGTCCGGATCGACGGCTTCGCTCATCGTCGTTACTCCCCACTCGTCCCCAGGTCTCGAAACGCCCGCAGCGTACTCGCGCGGCGCCAGGGCGGGGCACCCTCCGTTCAGGCGCCGTAGGTCGACTGGGTCACGGCGAACACGTTGCGGTGCCCGACCGTCTCCTGCAGCGACCAGAGCAGGTCCGGATTGGCGTCGTCCTCCCAGTAGCTGATGCTCTCGCCGCCGCCCACCCAGGCGTGCGTGTGCGGGCCGTCGGCGGGCGTCCAGTAGTACAGCTGCTTGGACCCGGACGAGTTGAACCACCACCGCCCGTTGTGCGAGGCCACCCCGTTGAGCTTGTACCAGGGCAGCTGCAGCGCCTGCGAGGCCGTCGTCGCGGCGGCGAAGGTCGTGGCGCCCGGCGCGAACGGGAACCGCACGGCCCGCGGCGCGCGGTTGGGGTAGTCGGCGCAGCCGGAGGAGCAGGTGTACTCCGTCATGACGATCGACTTGCTGACCCGGTCGAGCGAGATGGTCGACCAGGCCAGCGCCGCGCTCGACGTGGTGGCCGCGGTGAGTGTGCCGATCTGCGGCAGCACGTACGCGTAGTTGTGCGCGTACCACGTGCCGCCGACCGCGCCGATCTGGTCCGCCGTGCCGCCCGTGTTCGTCTTCAGGATCTTGCGCATGTCGAACACCCGCATCCCGCGGGCCGTGTCGGCGACGTAGAGGTAGTCGCCGTACCAGACCACCCCGCCGGCGTGCACCTTCACGTCCTTGAAGCTCGGCGCCGCCTCGGTCCCGGTCGGCTCGACCAGCAGGATCTTGCGGTACGTGTTCGGGTACGTGGCGTCCCAGTCGACCAGCGTGATCCGGCTGCGGCTCTGCGCGCCGTCGCAGCCGTCCTTGGTGTACCAGCTCACGAGCACCAGCTGGTGCCCGTCGTAGTTGCCGCCGCCCGCCGTCCCGACCGCATCCCGGCTGGTGGTGATCCCCTGCGGGTAGTTGGCGCAGTCCGAGTTGTCCCCGTCGTCGAACCGGAACCCGGTCTGGTACCCCGCGATCCCGAGCGAGTCGGTGATCCCGGTGCGGTCGTGGTTGGCGTTGTCCATGACGGTGTGCACGGCCGCGGTGCCGAGCTTGGCCACCAGTGCGGTGTTGAGCGCGTCGTACTGGTGGTAGTTCGCGGCCAGCGTGAACTGGCTCGCCGCCAGCGCGACGGGCGCGGCCGCGGCGAACGCCGGGGGCGCCCCGAGGACGGCTCCGAGCGCGGCGACGGCGACCCCACCGACCAGCAGGCGACTGCGTAGCTTCATGGCTTCCCTCCGTTTGTGCACCAATCGACAAACCACGATAGGTCCGCAAGGTGGCGTCTCGGAGGGCTGCGCGGTCGCGGGCAGATAACGGCCTTTTGAACGATAAGTCGGGCGCTGGCGCGCCGCGACTTATCGGATTTATACCCCGACCCCGGTTTCAAGGGGTCGTTGCAACACCTGACTTGATCAGGGGTTGCCGTGTTCGAGATCCGGGTTGATCGTCGCCCGCAGGGGTGTAAACCGT
>NZ_JBFAZW010000153.1:0-19630 GCF_040682015.1 Dactylosporangium sp. NPDC051485 | reverse complement strand
TCCGCGCGCACCTCCCGAACCCGACCTCGCCCCAACAACAAACGCGGGCTGACCGGCGTCACCAATCAGCCCGCGTTTAGCACCAGTCACCTAGGCCGGGGCTCGGGGTTCTCGGGGGCGTTCGCGGGTGGAGGCGCGGCGACCGAGCGGGCCGAGAAGGTGCGCCGGGCCGTGAATCCGGGCAGGCGCTAGGCCGGGGGCTGGGGGTTCTCGGCGGCGTTCGCGGGCGGAGGCGCGGCGACCGAGCGGGCCGCGGCCAGGCGGGCCGAGAAGGTGCGCCGGGCCGTGCGGGAACGGGCGGCCAGCTCCCCGGCCAGCCGGTAGGCGTCGGCGGCGTCGCGCAGCCGCGCGGTCGCGTGCAGCCCGCCCGCCGTGTCGACCGTGACCGTGGCCAGGCCGAGCAGCCGCTGCCACGGCCCCTGCACGACCCGCACGCTCTGCACCCGGGCCAGCGGCACCGCGACCAGCTCGCGGGTCAGCACGCCCTCCCGCACGGCCACCACGTCGTCGGTGACGGCCACGCCGATGCGCGACCAGGACAACGGCGCGAGCCAGCGGGCCCGGGGCGGCGGGCCGCTGAACGGCAGGGCGGCGGCGTCGATCGGGTGCGGGCCGGGGCGCGGGTCGACGGCCGCGCCGAGCACGATCGCGGCGACCGCGGTGGTCTCGCCGGTCGCGGCCGCGGGGGCCAGCGTGCCGGCGCGCAGCTGCTCGTCGCCGTTGCCGCCGTACCCGGCCACGTCGATGTGGGCCCTCGCCCAGCCGAGTCCCTGCCACAGCAGCGGCCAGGTCACCTTCACGCTCTGCACGCGCCGCGGCGGCACCGACTGGCTGCGCTTGTTGAGCAGTCCCTGGCGCAGCCGCAGCGCGGCGGCGTCGGCGGCGATGCGGAAGTCCCACTCGTCGAGGACCCGGCGCACCGGCAGCTGGAACACGCCGAGGAACGCCGTGATGGTGCTGGCCGCGCCGATGAGCGTCCAGTCCGGGTGCACCAGCGCCGGCCAGATCACGAAGGCGGCGCCGACCGGCACGGCGACCAGGTGCGGGGTGAGCAGCTGGGCGACGAGCAGCCGGCCGTTGTCGACGGCGAACAGGGGCCGCTCGGCGGCGGGCTCGGCCGGGGCGGCGCCGGTGGCCAGGCCGAGGAGGCGGGCGCGCAGCGCGGTGGCGCCGGCGAGGGTGAGGTACGCCAGCGGCGCCTCCGCCTTCGACCCGCCGATCACCTCCAGGCGCAGCTCGGCCAGGCCGAACACGCGGGCCAGGGCCGGGCGGACCACGTCGATCGCCTGCACCCGCTCGAGCGGGATGGTGCGCACCCGGCGCGACAGCAGGCCCTCGTGCACGCGCAGCTCGCGGCCGACCACCTCGTAGCCGGTGAAGGCCCACAGCACGGCGGAGACGACCACCGCACCGACCAGGACCACCGCCATGGCCATGAGCCAGTGCTCGAGGCCGAGGTCGCTCAGCCCGCGCCAGGAGACGGCGACCGCGGCCAGGAACAGCATCTTCGCCCCGCGCACCAGCGGGGTCAGCGGATGCAGCCGCTGCCGCGGCAGGGACAGCGGCTCCGTCACGCCGCCCCCGCAACACTGCCCCGCCCGGCCGGCCCGGACCGGGTGCCGCTTCGCCGCGAACCGCTCACAGACCCTCTTCCCGGATCTCGCCGAGGGCCGCGAGGCGGTCGCGCAGCCTTGTCGCCTCGGCGGCCTCCAGGCCGGGCACCCGGGCGTCGCTCGCGGCGGCGGCCGTGTGCAACGTGACGGTGGCGAGGCCGGCGGCGCGCTCGAGCGGGCCGGCGGTCACGTCGACGAACTGCATCCTGGCGTACGGCACGATGGACAGCCGCCGGATCAGCAGCCCGTGCCGGACGAGCAGGTCCTCGGCCCGCTCGGCGTAGCCCCAGGAGCGCACCGAGCGGCGCATGAACACCGCCCGCACGGCACCGGCGAGGAGCACGCCGGCGGAGGCCAGCAGGCACCACGCCGACCACAGCACCCCGGCCACCACCCCGGCGACGGCCAGCAGGACCACCCAGGCGGCCAGCGCCGCCAGCCTGACCAGAAAGTACCGCGGGGAGACGGGCCTCCACCCCACGGTGTCCGGCCACGGGCGCAACGGGTCGGGCGCGGCCGGAGCGTTCACTCCTCGAGCCTATCCCGGTCATCGATCACGGCGACGTCCCGCAGGAAGCCGCGCGCGTCGAGGAAGGCCGACAGCGACGCCTTGTGCTCGTCGCACGCCAGCCACGTCTTGCGCCGGTCCGGGGTGTGCAGCTTCGGGTTGTTCCACAACAGCCGCCACACGGCTCTGGACCGGCACCCCTTGGCGGAGCAGATGAACTCGTCCACGCCTTGAGTGTGCGGGGTGATGAGCGCCGGGCGGCCACGGGGGAAGCCGCCCGGCGACGGGTGAAATGGTACCCACCGAAGTACGGGTGATGTCCAGTCGTGCAGGCCGCCAAGTGACGGAATTTCCGAGAAATCCCCAGCATCGATAGCCGCATATGAGATATATCGGACCAAGGCGACCGTACGCGAACTCCCAGTAGGCTCTCAGCGGCGTCGGATCGCGGTCGGTCGCCGCGCCGTGCGACGCTAGGTTTGCCATAGTTTTGGCAAGCTGTCAGACATACGCGTGGAGGACCGGTGACCCAGCCGAACAACCCTGTCTCGACCCCTGCCCAGGACGCCACCGTGCTCGAGCGGGCGCTCTTCGAGGTCAAGCGGGTGATCGTCGGCCAGGACCGCATGATCGAGCGGATGTTCGTCTCCCTGCTCTGCCGCGGCCACGTGCTGCTGGAGGGCGTGCCGGGCGTGGCCAAGACGCTCGCCGTGGAGACGCTCGCCCGGGTCGTCGGTGGCACGTTCTCCCGCATCCAGTTCACGCCCGACCTCGTGCCGGCCGACATCGTGGGCACCCGGATCTACCGGCAGTCCAGCGAGAAGTTCGACGTCGAGCTGGGGCCGGTGTTCGTGAACTTCCTGCTGGCCGACGAGATCAACCGGGCCCCCGCCAAGGTCCAGTCCGCGCTGCTGGAGGTCATGGCCGAGCAGCAGGTCTCCATCGGCGGCGAGACCTACGACGTGCCCCGCCCGTTCCTGGTCATGGCCACGCAGAACCCGATCGAGCAGGAGGGCGTCTACCCGCTGCCCGAGGCCCAGCGCGACCGGTTCCTGATGCGAATTCAGGTGGGCTACCCCACCGACGCCGAGGAGCGCGAGATCGTCTACCGGGTCAGCGTGAAGACCCCGGAGCCGGTCGCGGTGCTCACCACCCAGGAGCTCATGGCGCTGCAGGAGAAGGCCGACGACGTGTTCGTGCACAACGCGCTCGTCGACTACGCGGTGCGGCTGGTGGTCGCCACCCGCGCGCCGGCCGAGCACGGCCTGGCCGACATCGCGCACCTCATTCAGTACGGGGCCAGCCCCCGCGCCTCGCTGGGCATCGTGCGGGCGTCGCGCGCCCTGGCGCTGCTGCGCGGCCGGGACTACGCGCTGCCGCAGGACATCCAGGACATCGCCCCGGACATCCTGCGCCACCGCCTGGTGCTGTCCTACGACGCGCTGGCCGACGACATCCCGGCCGACGACGTCGTGCGCCGGGTGATGGCCGCGGTGCCGCCGCCCACGGTCGCCCCGCGCCAGCAGGCCACCACCGCGCCGCAGGGCCAGGCCGCGCCGCAGGGCCAGGTCGGGCCGCCGCCCGGGGGCCAGCCGCCGGCCGCCACCATCACCACCTGGCCGGGGCGGTGAAGCTCCAGGCGGGCACCGGGCTGGACGACGCACGCGCCGAGATCGTCCTCAACCGCATGCAGCTGCTCGTCACGCGCAAGCTCGACGGGCTGCTGCAGGGGGACTACCTCGGCCTGCTGCCCGGGCCGGGCACCGAGGCGGGGGAGTCGCGGGAGTACCGCCCGGGCGACGACGTGCGCCGGATGGACTGGCCGGTCACCGCGCGCACCACGCTGCCGCACGTGCGCCAGACGGTCGCCGACCGGGAGCTCGAGGCGTGGCTGGCGGTGGACCTCAGTGCCAGCCTGGAGTTCGGCACCGCGAAGTACCTCAAGCGCGACCTGGCCATCGCCGCCGCGGCCGCCGTGTCGCACCTCACCGTCCGCGGTGGCAATCGCATCGGAGCCGTCGTCGGTACGGCGGACAACCTGACCCGCCTCCCGGCCCGCCCGGGCCGCAAGGACGCGCAGGGCCTGCTCCGCGCGATCGCGCTCACCCGGGGCGTGCCCGGGCGGGCCGACCTCGGCGCGCTCATCGACATGCTCAACCGGCCCCCGCGCCGGCGCGGCCTCGCCGTGGTGATCTCCGACTTCATGACGCCGCCGGGCCAGTGGGCCCGGCCGCTGCGCAAGCTCGGGGTGCGCCACGACCTCCTCGCGGTCGAGGTCGTCGACCCGCGGGAGCTGGAACTGCCCAACGTCGGCGTCATCGCCCTCGTCGACCCGGAGACGGGCCGGATGCACGAGGTGCAGACCGCCGACCCGAAGCTGCGCCACCGCTACGCCCACGCCGCGGCGGCCCAGCGCGCCGAGATAGCCTCGGCCCTGCGCGGCGCCAACGCGGCACACCTGCGGCTGCGCACCGACTCCGACTGGCTCCTGGACATCGTCCGGTTCGTCGCGGCCCAGCGACACGCCCGAACTCGAGGTACGACCCGATGATCCGTCTGCTCAACCCGTGGTGGCTGCTCGCGCTCCTGCCGGTCGCCGCGGTGATCGGCATCTACGTGTGGCGCCAGCTGCACCGCCGCGCCTTCGCGGTCCGGTTCACCAACGTCGACCTGCTCAGCAGCCTGGTGCCGAAGGGCATCGGGGTGCGCCGGCACGCCAGCGCCACGGCCTTCCTGCTCGCCCTGGTCGTGCTGGCCTTCGGCCTGACCCGCCCCTCGGTGGACACCAAGGAGCCGCTGGAGCGGGCCACGATCATGCTGGCCATCGACGTGTCGCTGTCCATGCAGGCCACCGACGTCGCACCGACCCGCATCGAGGCGGCCAAGTCGGCGGCCAGCGACTTCGTCAGGCAGCTGCCGGCGAGCTTCAACGTGGGCCTGGTCTCCTTCGCCAAGACCGCCAGTGTGCTCGTCTCGCCGACGAAGGAGCGCAGCGCGATCATGCAGGCCATCGACGGCCTGACCCTGCAGGAGTCGACGGCGACCGGCGAGGCGGTGTTCACCAGCCTCGACGCCATCCGCACGGTGCCCGCCGACGGCGCCGCCGGCCCGCCACCGGCCCGGATCGTGCTGCTCTCCGACGGCTTCCGCACCGCGGGCCGCTCGCTGGAGGACGCCTCCGCCGCCGCGTCCGCGGCCAACGTGCCGGTGTCGACGATCGCCTTCGGCACCGACGACGGCGTGGTCCGCATCGGCAACACCCCGCAGCGGGTCCCCGTCGACCGCCCGTCGCTGCAGAAGGTGGCCGAGGTCACCAAGGGGTACTTCTACGAGGCCGCCAGCAAGGAAGAGCTCAAGCGGGTCTACTCCGACATGGGCAGCTCCATCGGCTTCCGCACCAAGCCGCGGGAGATCACCCAGTGGTACCTCGGGTTCGGCTTCCTGCTCGCCCTGTGCGCCGGCGC
Organism: Dactylosporangium sp. NPDC051485; assembly: GCF_040682015.1. NCBI lineage: Bacteria > Bacillati > Actinomycetota > Actinomycetes > Micromonosporales > Micromonosporaceae > Dactylosporangium > Dactylosporangium sp. NPDC051485. Next base: position 14,045 of record NZ_JBFAZW010000153.1, on the reverse strand, counting down.
CCTGAGCCTGCTGTGGGGTTCGCGACTGCCCTAGGCAGCGCGCATCGGGGCCGCGGCGTCAGCCGCGGCCCGGCCGGGCCGGGGGCGTTGCGGGGCGCACCGACCGCACCGATCAGTGCGCGCCGACCAGGAAGAAGAGGGTGGCGACCCAGACGGCGGCCAGGACAAAGCCAATGGGCGCGAGGTAACGGCTCACGACGTGCTCCCAACGAGTGTTGTCTGCGCAGGAAACGGAGAACAGACACGCGGAAAGCCGTGGCGGGTGCTCTGCTTGGAACTACCGGCCACGACTGGAGGGATCGCTACTTCGCACAGCGATCACCTCCTGGGGAGCGGCTGCCGTGCCGGACGGCCAGCGAATCGGGCCCAGCCGTCAATGCGGCCGGACATCCAAACCTGCATATCGTACTGCGCCCCGCGCCGCCCGGCATCAGCCGCCCGGCCCCCCGGGCCCTACGATGCTTGTTGTTTTCCCGACTTTCACGAGAGGCGGCACCGTGGCGAGGACCGTGCTGGTCACCGGCGGCAACCGGGGCATCGGACTGGCGATCGCGCAGGCGTTCGCGAAGCAGGGCGACCGGGTCGCCGTCACCCACCGTGGCTCCGGCGCTCCGGAGGGCCTCTTCGGCGTGCAGTGTGACATCACCGACACCGCCGCCGTGGACGCCGCCTTCACCGAGGTCGAGAACGCGCTCGGCCCGGTCGAGGTGCTCATCGCCAACGCCGGCATCACCCAGGACACCCTGCTGCTGCGCATGAGCGACGAGCAGTTCACCGGGGTCATCGACACGAACCTGACCGGCTCGTTCCGCTGCGCCAAGCGGGCCGCCGGCAAGATGCTGCGGGCCCGCTGGGGCCGGATCATCTTCATCTCCTCGGTCGTGGGCCTCTACGGCAGCCCCGGCCAGGTCAACTACGCCGCCAGCAAGGCCGGCCTGGTCGGCATGGCCCGCTCGATCACGCGCGAGCTGGGCAGCCGCAACATCACCGCCAACGTCGTGGCGCCCGGCTTCATCGAGACCGACATGACGGCGGTGCTTCCGGAGGCGACGCAGGCGGAGTACAAGAAGAACATCCCGCTCGGCCGCATGGCCAAGCCCGAGGAGGTCGCCGACGTGGTCACGTTCCTCGCCAGCGCCGCCGCGGCCTACGTCACCGGCGCCGTCATCCCCGTCGACGGCGGCATGGGCATGGGGCACTGAGCGCGACGCGCGGGCCTCGGCGCGAAAGATCCCGGCTGCGGGCGCATGCGGGATCTTTCGAACATTTCACGATTTAGGGAGACCTCGGAGACTATGGCAGGACTTCTCGAAGGCAAGCGGCTGCTCGTCACGGGCATCATCACCGAACAGTCGATCGCCTTCTCCGTCGCGAAGCTCGCCCAGGAGCAGGGCGCCCAGGTCGTGCTCACCGGCTTCGGCCGCCTGTCGCTGGTCGAGCGCATCGCCAAGCGGCTGCCGCAGGAGGCCCCGGTGATCGAGCTCGACGTCACCAACCGGGAGCACCTCGACGGCCTGGCCGGCAAGGTCCGCGAGCACGTTGACGGCCTCGACGGCGTGCTGCACTCGATCGGCTTCGCCCCGGCCTCCTGCCTCGGCGGCGACTTCCTCGCCGCGCCGTGGGAGGACGTGGCCACCGCACTGCACGTGTCGACGTACTCGTTCAAGTCCCTCACGGTGGCCTGCCTGCCGCTGATGGGCCCCGGCGGCTCCGTCGTCGGCCTGGACTTCGACGCCTCGAAGGCCTGGCCGGTGTACGACTGGATGGGCGTGGCCAAGGCCGGCCTCGAGTCCACCTCCCGCTACCTGGCCCGCGAACTGGGCCCGCGCGGCATCCGGGTGAACCTCGTCGCCGCCGGCCCGCTGCGCACGATGGCGGCCAAGTCGATCCCCGGCTTCGCGGTGTTCGAGGACTCGTGGGCCAAGACCGCCCCGCTCGGCTGGGACCTGCAGGACCAGGCCGCCGCGGCCAAGGCCTGCTGCGCGCTGATGTCGGACTGGTTCCCGGCCACCACCGGCGAGATCGTGCACGTCGACGGCGGCTACCACGCCGTGGGCTCGTCCCAGTAGGTCTCACCCCCGCAGCAGGAGCAGAATGAGGGCGTGGCATATGACGCGTTCCTCCTGCTTTCGTTCGGCGGTCCGGAAGGGCAGGAGGACGTCCTGCCCTTCCTGGAGAACGTCACCCGCGGCCGGGGCATCCCCCGCGAGCGCCTCGAGACCGTCGCCGGGCACTACCGGAAGTTCGGCGGCGTCTCGCCGATCAACGCCCAGTGCCGCGCGCTCGTCGAGGCGCTGCGCCCCCGGCTGGACCTCCCCGTCTACTGGGGCAACCGCAACTGGCACCCGATGCTCGCCGACACCGTCCGGCAGATGCGCGACGACGGGGTACAGCGGGCGCTGGCCTTCGTGACGAGCCCGTTCGGGTCGCACTCATCGTGCCGGCAGTACCTGGACGACATCGCGCTCGCCCGCGCCGAGGTGCCCGACGCCCCCGTCATCGACAAGATCCGGCAGTACCACGACCACCCCGGCTACATCGCACCGCACGCCGACGCCGTGCGGGCCGCGCTGGACGCCCTGCCGTCGCGGATGGCCGCCCGCCTCGTCTTCACCGCGCACTCGATCCCCACGTCGATGAACGCGGCCAGCGGCCCCGGCGGCACCGGCCGCTACCTCGCCCAGCTGCGCGAGACGGCGGCCCTGGTGGCCGCCGAGGCCGCCCCGGAGCTCGGGTGGGACCTGGTCTGGCAGAGCCGCTCCGGCGCCCCGCACGTGCCGTGGCTGGAGCCGGACGTCAACGACCACCTCGAGGCGCTGGCCAAGGAGGGGGTCACCGAGGTGGTGGTGAGCCCGATCGGCTTCATCTCCGACCACCTGGAGGTCATCTGGGACCTCGACGAGGAGGCCCGGGCCACCGCCGGCCGCCTCGGCCTCGCCTTCGCCCGGGCCGCCACCCCCGGGGTCGACCCCCGCTTCGTGGACATGATCCGACAGCTGGTCGACGAGCGCGTGCTTGCTCACAGTAATGTGCGTCACGCCCTCGGCACCGTCCCGACCTGGGACTTCTGCCCCGCCGACTGCTGCGTGTCACCAAAACGCGCTTAGGCTCGAAACGTTTCTGAGGGAGTATGTTGCGCGTGAGAGAACGCAAGCCCATCGAGTCCTGGCTCACCGACATGGACGGGGTCCTCGTGCACGAGGGCGAGCCCGTGCCCGGCGCACCGGAGTTCGTCAACCGGCTGCGCTCGTCCGGTAAGCCATTCCTGATCCTGACCAACAACTCCATCTACACGGCGCGCGACCTGCAGGCCCGGCTGCGCCGCATAGGCTTCGACGTCCCCGAGTCGGCCATCTGGACCTCGGCCCTGGCCACCGCCCAGTTCCTGGACACCCAGCGGCCGGGCGGCACCGCCTACGTCATCGGCGAGGCGGGCCTCACCACGGCCATGCACGAGGTCGGCTACATCCTGACCGACACCGAGCCCGACTACGTCGTGCTGGGGGAGACCCGGACGTACAGCTTCGAGGCCATAACTGCCGCCATCCGGCTCATCAACGACGGCGCCCGGTTCATCTGCACCAACCCGGACGCGACCGGCCCGTCGAACGAGGGCGCCCTGCCGGCCTGCGGCGCCGTGGCCGCGCTCATCTCGAAGGCGACGGGCATCGAGCCGTACTTCATCGGCAAGCCCAACCCGATGATGATGCGCTCGGCCCTGAACAGCATCGACGCCCACTCGGAGACCACCGCCATGATCGGCGACCGGATGGACACCGACGTCCTGTGCGGGCTCGAGGCGGGGCTGGAGACGATCCTGGTGCTCAGCGGGATCAGTTCGGCGTCGGACGTGGAGCGGTACCCCTACCGGCCCTCGCGCATCATCCCCTCCGTCGCCCACCTGATCGACGAGGTCTGACCCTCACCCCCGGTTGCCGCGGCGCCCGGCCTGGTTGCCCGTCCGGGGCGACCTGCCGGGCGCCCCGCGCGAGTGCCCTTGCCGGCTACCCTGCCCCCACCAGCCCACGTGCGTGGGGCGTGCTGGCGCCGTCCGCTGCCCTCTTGCTAGCCCGCTGAGTGACGTGTGGGGCGTGCCGGGGCCGCTCCCTGCCCTTGCTAGCCCGCTGGGTGAGGTGGCGCCGTCTCCTTGTCCCTTGTCAGCCCCACAGGGCGACATGTCGGGCGCTGCGCGCCGCGACATGTCGGATTTATACCCTGACGGGGTATGAAGCAGATACGTCGCGGTGTGCCCGACTTATCCGGTCAAAACGGGCGATCAGAGCAGGGGTGCGTTGCAGGCGGCAACCAGTGCGCGGCGGCACGCGGTGGTGAGCGGGCGCAGGGCCGCGTCGCGCTGCTGGACCTCGTAGCCGTTGACGGCCCCGCCCGGGGCGGCGTGCTCGGCCAGGGCGAGCACGCGGTCGAGGATGCTGGCGCGGGCGTAGAGGCGCCGGGCCCGTGGGTCGTACCCCGGCGGCAGGTCGGTGGCGCCGTCAGGCTTGCGGATGGCCTCGATCGCCCCGGCCAGCTCCGGGCGCCACTGGGCGATGTCGAGCTTGGCAAGGGTGCGGGTGGCGGTCACCAGCTCGGCGGAGAGCTCGGCCTCGGCCTCGGCCGTGGTGGGCTCGTGCGCGGCCGGGCGCTCGACCGGGAGCGAGAACACCTGCCAGCGCACGGTCTCGAACTCGTCGCCCGAGCCGGAGGTGTGCAGCCGTACCTCCGGCACGAAGCCCAGGCCGCCCGCGATCACGCCCTCGCCGGCGACCAGGGCGGCGCCGGTGAAGGGGCCGGGACCCGGCAGCCCGCGGGGGTCACCCGGGGCGGGGAGCACCAGGCGTACCTCGTCGGGGTGCAGCTTCGACAACGACGGCAGGGCGGCGGCGAGCGACACGTCGGTCCACGTGCCGGGGACGTCGGAGACCATGTGCTCCTCGTCGCCGGAGATCTCGGCGGCGGCGTCGTCGCACGGCACCAGGCCGGCGCGCCACGCCCGGACCCATGCCACGAAACGCGCCGAGCGGCGCGCCTGGAGGGTCGCCGCGCGTGCTGCGGGGGACATGGGAGCAAGGGTACGTGCTGACGAGCCGGTATGTCTCGCAGGCGATGAGGCGGTCAGCCGATACGCTTCCCGGGCATGGACGTCCTGGCGAACAACGACCGGCGGCGCCGGCGCGCGGTGCCCGTGGTCGAGGCCGAGCTCGACCTGGTGGTGGAGGACGCGGACTCGGGCTTCTGCGGGGCCGTGGTCGGGTTCGAGTTCGGGGCCGTGGTGCTCGAGGATCGGCACGGCAAGCGGCGCAACTTCCCCCTGGACCCGGCCGCCTTCCTGCTCGACGGGCAGCCGGTGACCTTGGTGCGGCCGGCGCCTGCACGGGTACAGCAGCGGAACATGACGGCGTCGGGCTCGATCGCGGTGGCCGGGGTGACCGCCCGGGTGGCCCGCCGCAGCCGGATCTGGGTCGAGGGCGTGCACGACGCCGCCCTGGTCGAGCGGATCTGGGGCGACGACCTGCGCATCGAGGGCGTGGTGGTGGAGCCGCTGGACGGCATCGACGAGCTGGCGGCGGCGGTCCGCGGGTTCGGCCCGGGCCCGGTGGCGCGCCTCGGCGTGCTCGTCGACCACCTCGTGCCGGGCTCGAAGGAGAGCCGGATCGTGGCGTCGGTGCAGTCGCCGTACGTGCTGGTGACCGGCCACCCGTACGTCGACGTCTGGCAGGCCGTGAAGCCCTCGGCGGTCGGCATCCGCGCGTGGCCCGTGGTCCCGCCGGGCCGGCCCTGGAAGGAGGGCGTCTGCGCGGCGCTGGGCGTGGCCGAGCCGGCCGACATGTGGCGGCGCGTCCTGGCCTCGGTCTCGAGCTTCCGCGACGTCGAGACCCCGCTGATCAACTCCATGGAGCGCCTGATCGACTTCGTCACGGAGCCGGACGACGACGCCTGAACCCGCCCGAAAGCGAAATCTCGGGGCGCTGGCACGTCGTGACATTTCCAGCATATGGCCTGCCGGGGTGTAAATCCGATGACTCCGCTACACGCATGGATAGCGCGCCGGCGCCCGACTTATCGGTGAGAGCAACAACCGTCAGACGCTGGTAAATCGTGAAAAATCCGGCTTCGGGAGGCGCGGCCTATGCCGGCCACGGCGAGCGGGTGAAGATGAACGTCGCGATATCCAGCGCCGTCACCTCGCCCGTCGCCGAGCGGCGCACCTGCAGGATCTCGCCGTCGTTCTCGCCCGACCGGCCCCGCCAGCGGTCCGCCGCCAGGCCGTCCGGCTCGAACCGCCAGGGCGCGTCGCCCGTGGTCAGCGGGGTGATCACCAGCCAGCCCCCGTCCCAGCCGGCCTCGAACTCCCGTCCCATCCACCACCAGCGGCCGGTCAGCGGGGCCACCTCGGCCGGCGGCGGGGTGCCCGGCCGCCAGGGGGCCACCGGCGCCGGCTCCCGCTCGAGGACCGTCTCCAGGAGGTCGAGGCCGAAGGCGGGGATCCCGCCCGGGTACCGCATCGTGTACGCGTTGGCGAAGGCCACCACCGCCGTGCGCGAGGGCCGGTGCGCGGCGAGGACGGCCACGTAGCCGGGCATCGAGCCGCTGTGGCCCACGAACACCCGCTCCCCGCGCCGCCACAGCTGCAGGCCCAGGCCGTGGCCCTCGGTCCAGGCGTCCAGGTCGCTGAGCACCACCGGGACGCACATCTGCTCGACGGTGGCCGGGGCGAGGACGGCCGGGTCGGGGTCGGCCAGGAAGGCGGCCCAGCGGGAGAGGTCCTCGACGGTCGACCACAGCTGCCCGGCCGGGGCCATCGCGCCCGCGTCCAGGCGCGGCTCCTCGCGCATCTCGTCGAGCCACGGGTGCATGACGTAGCCGCGCGCGAAGGGCTCCACCGGGTCGTAGGTGGTGCGGTCCAGGCCCAGCGGGCGCAGGAGGCGCTTGCCGGCCATCTCCCGCCAGTCCTCGCCGCCCAGCCGGGAGACCACGGCGCCCAGCAGGCCGTAGGCGAGGTTCGAGTAGTGGAAGCCGTGCAGGGGCGGGTAGGCGACCTTGTCGGCGGTCAGGGTGGACAGGAACGTGTCGACGTCCGTGCCGGCGTTGCGCTCCCACCAGTCGCCGTCGGGCTCGCGCTGCACGCCGCCGGCATGGCCGAGCAGCTGGCGCAGGGTCACGGCGCCGACCGGGGTGCCGGGGAGGTGGCGGTACAGCAGGTCGTCGAGGGCCAGGCGGCCCTCGTCGCGCAGTGCGAGTACCAGTGCGGCGGTCATGGTTTTGGTGATCGAACCGATCCGGAACTGCTGCCCGGGCAGGTAGGGGCCGGCCGAGGCCACGTGGGCCGGCGCGCCGTCGCGGACCACCCCGGCCACCAGGGTCGGCACCCGCGCGCCCGCGTGGGCGTGGGCCACCAGCTCGTCGATGCGGGACACGGTTTCGGGCAGGAGGGGCACGGGGGTGAGCCTTCCGGGAGAACGGTCTGTCCGAACGGCCCAACTGTGCACCCCCGGCGGGGGTGGCGGGAAACGGCAAGGTTGATGCAACTGCCACGCTCCGGGTACGGCATCACGTGCATCGGCGTGACACGATCAAAGTGTGGATGTCTGGCTGATCGTCTGGTTGATCGTCGGCGCCGCACTCGTCGCGGCGGAGGTCTTTACGACCACCTTCGTGCTGCTGATGTTCGCGATCGGTGCGTTCGCCGCCGCCGGGGCCGCCGCCCTCGGCGCCAACGGGCCGGTGCAGGCGGCCATCTTCGCCGCGGTGAGTGCGCTGTCGTTCGTGGCGGTGCGGCCCACGCTGCGCCGCTACATGCAACGCGACGAACGCGACACCCAGATGGGTGTCGAGGCCATCGAGGGCTCGATGGCGCTCGTGCTGGAGAACGTCGACAACGATAGTGGGATGATCAAGATTGACGGCGAGCTCTGGCGGGCCCGGCCGTACGACGCGACCCAGCGCTTCGAAAAGGGCGAGCGGGTGCGGGTGATCGAGATCAAGGGCGCTACCGCAATGGTGTGGAAGGACTGAGGCCCCGTGGATCCAACTGTGCTCCTGGCTGTGCTGGTGATTGCCGTCGCCCTGATCGGCATCATCACGGTGGCCAAGTCGGTGAAGGTCGTGCCGCAGCAGGTCGAATACGTGGTGGAGCGGCTCGGCAAGTACAGCCGGACGCTCACCCCGGGTCTCAACATCCTGGTGCCGTTCATCGACTCCGTCCGCAACAAGGTGGACAAGCGCGAGGCGGTGGTCAACTTCCCGCCCCAGCCGGTGATCACCTCGGACAACCTCGTCGTGTCGATCGACACGGTGCTGTACTTCAAGGTCGTCGACTCGGTCCGCGCGACGTACGAGATCTACTCGTACCTGCAGGCGATCGAGCAGCTGACCGTCACCACGCTGCGTAACGTGATCGGCTCGCTCGACCTGGAGAAGGCGCTCACCAGCCGCGACGAGATCAACCGGCACCTGTCCGGCGTGCTCGACGAGACCACCGGGCGCTGGGGCATCAAGGTCACCCGGGTCGAGATCAAGGCGATCGAGCCGCCGCCGAGCATCCGTGACTCCATGGAGAAGCAGATGCGGGCGGAGCGGGACCGGCGCGCGGCCATCCTGCACGCGGAGGGCCTCAAGCAGTCGCAGATCCTGACCGCCGAGGGTGAGAAGCAGGCCGCGGTACTGCGGGCAGAAGGCGAACGGCAGTCCCGCATCCTGACGGCGGAGGGCCAGGCGAAGGCCATCCGGACCGTCGTGGACTCCATCCACCTGGCCAACCCCGACTCCAAGGTGATGGCGTACCAGTACCTGCAGTCGCTGCCGCAGATCGCCGCCGGCCAGTCGAACAAGCTGTGGATCCTGCCGGTGGAGCTGACCAAGGCCCTCGAGGGCATCGGCGGCGCGCTCGGCGGCGTGGCCCAGATGACCAACGAGCAGCGCAGCCGGCACATCGACCAGAGCGCCGTGGAGGAGGCCGAGTCCGAGGAGGTCCTCGAGGCCCGGCGCTCCGCCGAGGAGGCGGCCGCCGCCGCCAACGCCGAGGCCGCCGCGGCCGCCGCCCAGGTCTCCGGCGACCAGGCCGGCCGCGAGCTGACGGGCTCGCCCGGCGTACCGGCGTCGGTCTTCGACCCGCAGCCGGAGCGCGACCGCGACGAGGCCTGAGCACCCCACCGGCCACCGGGCGCCGTGCCCGGTGGCCCGGTGCGCTCACGAGCCGCGGCTGAGCTCCCAGAAGGCCACCGCGGCGGCGTTCGCGACGTTCAGCGAGTCGACACCGCGGTGCATCGGGATGACCACCCGGGCGTCGGCGGCCCGCTGCGCCCGCTCGGTCAGCCCGGGCCCTTCCGCCCCGAGCAACAGCGCCGGCCGCGCCCGCTGCGCCGCGCTCAGCGTCTGGATCGGCACCGCGTCGACGGCGGGCGTCAGCGCGAGCACCGTGAACCCCGCCTCCTGCACCCGCCCGAGAGCCTCCGGCCACGGCTCCAGCCGCGCGTACGGCACGGCGAACACCTCACCCATGCTGACCCGGACGCTGCGGCGGTACAGCGGGTCCGCGCACGTCGGCGACAGCAGCACACCGTCCATACCGAGCGCCGCCGCGCTGCGAAACAGCGCACCGACGTTCGTATGGTTGTTGATGTCCTCCAGGACAGCGATCCGGTGCGCGGACCTCAGGATGTCGGCCGCGTCCAGCGAGGGTTTGCGGTGGAACGAGGCCAGCACGCCGCGGTGGACGTGGAAGCCGGTGATGGCCTCGAGCGTCGCCTGATCGCCTGCGTACACGGGCGCGTCGTCGATCGGCAGGTCGTCGAGCTGCGCGACGCGTTTGGCGTCGATGAGGACGGAGCGGATGCGGTATCCGGCCCGCAGCGCCCGGCGCAGGACGAGTTCGCCTTCGGCGATGAACAGCCCGTGCGGGGGTTCCCACCGGGTGCGCAGCTCCACGTCGGTGAGTGCCCGGTAGTCGGCAATCCGTTCATCGTTGTGGTCGGTGATCGTCTCTGCTGGCTGCACTCACTGGATTCTGCCTTGTGTGGCGGGGCGAACCGAGTCAGGGCTGGTCGCGAAGGCTTCCACGTTCTGGAACAGCGCCGCACCGACCGACAGCGTCGCCGGGTTCGCCGACGCCGACGTGGTCACCCAGCACCGCTCTGCGTCGTTGGGCGTGCGCGCGGGGCCGCAGGCTGTAGCGTGTGCGCGCGGCCCGGCGCAGCCGGGCCGTCTTGATGGTTGATGCTTCCGGCTGATCGGCCGGGCGACTGGAGTCTTAGGGTCAATGAGTCGCGAGGTCCGGAATGGTCTGAGTTTGGCGGTGGAATAGTAGAGTTTCTCGCGGAAACGCTTTCGGGAAACTATTCGGTTTCCGTTTTCCCGAACGGCTTTCCGTCATCAGATCCAAAATTCACCCCTTTTGTGCCGCGGTGAAATTTGGTCAACCCTTGGGTCAGCACTTCGTCCGATGCTCGACTATAGCGGTTGCAATGAGCCATTTTCATCGTGGCGCCGCAGGTCGTCGACGGCGTGACGTGCAGGGATCGACGTAGGGCGAGGCACCCGGTAAGACATCTGTCGACCAAGACTCGATATAGTAGGTCCTGCCGTCGGACAGTTGGAGTGGCGGATGACTCTGAAGCCTGGCGACATGCTTCTCATGGAATGTGAACGTACGTCGGTACGGGTTTCCCGCATCATCCGGTCCTGGGTGATGGTCAGGTGGCCGTGGCGGGAAATCGACCCAGAATCGCGAACTCGGTGGGATGGCACGGTGGCAATTCCATGTGATCCAACCCGGATCGAATGGTTTCATACGCCGTGGCGTCTCGACCCGCATGTGGGACTAAGCGTCGGCGACACCTGCTCGCTGTTCATTCCACCGACCAGGGTCATAGTGCGAGGCGTCCATCAGTTTGATCCACCGATGGCTATGGGCTATCTTCCGCGCGCCAATTATGCCGTTGAGATGGTCGAGGTGGCACATCAGGACAACGAGAATGTCGGATTCGTGATGTATTTCGACTTCGCGGAGCCGATCCGAATCACCCCGGTTGGGGGTTAGCCTGGGCCAATCGTGCGCTCAGCGGACCTGGAAGTTCAGCTGCAGTTGCGTCCCTCGCCGGCGATTGGTGGGCCAAGCAGGCGGGCGGATGACGCCCCCCATTGACCAACGGCGCGCACATACCGAGCTGCAGCTACTGGGCGGATGGAGCTACGTAGTGGGGTAGGCGGGAGGCTGTCGCACAGCTTTCGATCTTCGGCCGTCAAGAGCTCTTGTGGCTCCAAGCCGAGGTGACCGGGCTGACCGGCGCGTGCGGTGACGCCCTTGCGGGCCTGCGGCAGCGGTGTGGTGTCGCGGCCTGGGCCGGATCGCCTTGGTGCGCAGGCAGTGGCGAGGCGGTCTCTGATCTGGCCGTGTTGTGTGATCAGGCGCGACTGTTCAGACTGGTCGCGTCGGACACGACGGCGTGGCGACTGCTGTCTGATAGGGATGCTGAGAACCTCGATAGGTTGCGCCAGGCGCGCGCTGGGCGCAGGAACTGGCCTGGGCGCAGCGGGTCGAGACCCAATGCCGTTCAGATAAGAGTCAGCAGCACCGTCGCGATCCCCGTCAGCAGATATTCATGTGTCAGGATGTCCATGATGAGGGACCTGTCTGCCGGTCTCGACGAGGTCCGGGATGCGTTGGTGGAACTCGTATCGGAGATCCGTGACGAGTTCGGCTCGGCGCCGTCGGTCGCGGAGGTACTTGAGGTTATTGCCCTTGCGATGCCGTACGGCGACGAGCGGCTGGAGCCGGTTACCTTCCCGATGAGGTTGTGGGCCCAGGGCTCGAAGGTTGCCCGGCAGGATCGCGGCGCCTCGCGGGTGAGTGACCTGAACGATGCGTCATTTGTGATCGCGGGTCACGCGATTGATCTGCTCATCGGACGGCTTGCCGCATCCGGTGAGCCCATGACGGTCGCCCGTTTGCTTCCCCCGTTGGCTGGCTTGCTGCGCAACCTGTCGGACGATGCGCTCGCCGGCGCTGCCGGCCTGCAGGCGATCGAGGCGAAGTGGTCGCCGGTTCGTGGCCGCCGCCCTCGACTGGGGGACGTGGTATCGATTCCCTCGACGCTTGGGGGCTGGTACGTCGCTGTCGTGGTTGCGCGGAATCGATTCGGGACGGCGTATGGCCTGTTCCAAGGGCGGCAGCCGACGCTGCGGACCCCTGCCCCCGGCGCACAGGTCGATCCGTATCCGGTCTATTCCGATGATGACGAGGTCCTGCACGGGAGATGGCCCGTTCTTGGTCGTGACGAGAAGCTGCTGGAGCGTTTTCCGGCCGATCCGGAAATCTTTCATTGGCCGGGCCTAGCGGAGACGTCGGCGGGAGCGACCCGTCCCATGTCGGACGAGGAGGCCGAGCTGGTCGGTTTGGCCGACCGCAGCTACAGGCAGAGCTGGATGAGCGAGTATCTGGCGGCGAAGCTCGACGCGAAGGCCACTGGGGATCAGTAAACCGGCTCAGGGCACTCGGAGATGACGTCCGGCGGAGCTGGTGACCCGTGACGCAGGCGGGTGAGGAGGGTTCGGTCGTGGGCGGTGCGCGGGGTGCTCACCAGGATGTTCAGGTGCGGGCCGGCGCTCATGGTCAGGGCCACCGACGTGAACGCGATGTCGCCGACCGCCGTGCGGACGGTGTCGGCGGACTCGGCCGGGACGTCGGTGACGACGTGGGTGGCGTGGAACGCGCACATCGTCGGCCTCGTCAGCGGCTACCCCGAGGAGACCAAGGGCGAGGACCTCGCCATCCTGGCCGGGCTGCCCGCGGCCAGGCGGCTGCGGCCGGTGGTCGGCTGGAGCGCGGACTGGGCCGGCACGGCGCTCGCGTTCGAGGCCCTCGCCGAGCGGAAGGTGCGGGGCAAGGCGGTGCTGACCATCTCATCGTGACGGCCCGCTCACCGGGAGGCAGTGCGGCAGTGCTGCGGTGGGCCGGGTGTAACGGCACGGGGGACTGTGCCGCTGGTTGCTGCCGTGGAACCTGTGTTCATGGACCGCAGCGGCCGCCGGCGGCGGGTCATCACCGCGCTCGGCGCGGCGCTCGGCGTGCTGCTGTTCGCGGGCGTGGGCCTGCTCGTCACCGGGCTGCTGGGTTCCTCGCGGGTCCCGCTGCCCGGGCTGCCGGACAGCGGGCGTGGCGCATTGCAGCAGCGTGACGCCGGCGGCGGCCGCGCACCGGTCCCGGCCCCCGCCCCGGCCACGTCCGTGCCGCCCGCCACCCACGGGCCGAAAACCTCCGCGGCCACCCCCTCGCCGGCCCCGGTCGCGACCAGCACGAAGCCGGGCAACCGCCCGGCGTCGCACCCCGGCAACCCCAAGTCGAGCCGGACGAAGTAGCCCGTGGCCGCGCACAAGGCCCGGCACGAACCCCGAGCCCACTGGATTCTGCTGCTGCTCGCCCTCGTCGTGCTCCTGGCCGAGCTGTGCCTGGACGGCTTCGCCGGCCGGCCGGGCGGGGAGGGGCACGCCGCGACCGCACCGGCGCAAGAGGCGGTCCCCGGTGGCGGCGCCGGCCCGGTCTTGCGCACCGCGCCGGACGGCGGTGTGCGCGCGGCCGGGATGCCGCCCGGGACCATCGCGCTGACGTTCGACGACGGCCCGGACCCGCGCTGGACGCCCCAGCTGCTCGACCTGCTGAGCCAGTACCACGCCCATGCCACGTTCTTCGTCGTCGGCGCGCAGGTCAACCGCTACCCGCAGCTGGTGCGCCGGATGGTGGCCGAGGGCCACGAGGTCGGCGTGCACACGTTCACCCACCCCGACCTCGCCGCCCAGCCGGTCTGGCGGCAGCGCCTCGAGCTGACCATGACCGCGAACGCGATCGCGGCGGCGACCGGGCGCACCGCGCGGCTGATGCGCCCGCCCTACTCCTCGACGCCGGAGGCGCTCGACGCCGCCGAGGACGCGGTCCTGCGCACGGCCGCGGGTGAGGGGTACCTCGCCGTCCTCGCCGACCGGGACACCCAGGACTGGCAGCGCCCGGGCGCGGACGCGATCGTGCGGGCCGCGCTCGCGGGGCCGCCGGGGGC
>NZ_JBFAZW010000152.1:0-19726 GCF_040682015.1 Dactylosporangium sp. NPDC051485 | reverse complement strand
GGGGCGGCTGCTCGACGCCGTGGCGCACGCCGTCGCCATCGTGGCGCTGCTGCTCACCGCCGGGGACGCGGCCGCGGCGGCGGGCGTGGCCGGGCTCTACGGCGTGGCGCTGGGGCTGCGGGCGCTGGGCGGCGGTGCGGCCCGGCCCGGCTACACCGCGGCGGCCGTCGTGGCGGAGCTGCTCGCGTACGAGCTGGTGCTGGTCGCGGGCGGCGTGTCGGTGCCGGAGGCGTACACCGCGCCGGCCGGGGTGGCGGCCGTGGCGGCGGGCTGGGTCGCGGCCCGGCGCCGCCCGCAGCTCGGCAGCTGGACGGCCTTCGGGCCGGGGCTGCTCGCCGGGTTCGGGCCCAGCGTGGCGCTCGTGCTGGTCACCCCGGGCGAGCCGCTGCGGCGGCTGCTGGTCGGGGCGGCCGGGGTCGCGGTCGTGCTGGCGGGCGCGCGGCTGCGGCTGAAGGCGCCGATCGCGGCCGGCGGCGGGGCGCTGGTCCTGCTGGCCCTGCACGAGATCCGGGTCGTCTGGGACCACCTGCCCCGCTGGGCGCCGCTCGCGGTCGCGGGGGCGCTGCTGGTGGGGTTCGCGGTGACGTACGAGCGGCGGCTGCGCGACCTCAACCGGCTGCGGGCGGCGATGGCCCGCATGCGCTGAGGCGGGAGCTACGCGACCCCGGCCATCCGGAGTCCAGCTCGCGCCGGCACGCGTGGTGGAAGGCCGGGGCGCGGCAGCGCAGCCCCGGTCGTCCCTACCGATCGGCCCTACTGCACCGCCACGATCGTCGAGGTGTGGCGGGCCCGCTCCGCGGCGGCGAGGATGTGCACGACCTTGGCCCCGAACGCGGCGTCGCACGGGTGCGGGGTGCCGGTCGTGGCCGCGTCCAGCAGGGCGCTGACCGCGCTGCCGAAGGCCTCGACCTGGGTGGCGTCCCACTCGGGCAGCGTGGTCGCGCCGTGCTCGCCGAAGTAGGAGAAGCCGAAGCTGGTGGCCTCGGGCGCGGCGTCCAGCGTCAGCGAGAGCGTGCTCGCGGCCCCGCCCTCGTGGCGCAGCAGCAGGTGGGCGGTGTCGCGGGGCCCCTCGGCGGCGGAGACGTCCACGACGTTGCCCAGCAGCGGCAGTACCACGGAAAGGGCATGCGGCCCCAGATCCCACAGGCCGCCGTGCTCCTTGCGCCAGACCGAGTCGGCGTAGGGGTTCCCGGGCTGGTAGATCGAGGTGTACATGGTGCCGTGGGCCGCGTACCAGCCGCCGACGGCCGCGTTCTCGCGCAGGAAGGTGTCGACCGAGGGCACGAAGCGGTTGGTGAAGAACACGACCGTGGCGACCCCGGCGGCCCGGGCGGCCGCGACCACCTCGTCGGCGGCGGCCGGGTCCAGGGCGAGCGGCTTGTCCAGGAGCAGGTGCTTGCCGGCCTGGGCGGCGCGCACGGCCAGCGGCGCCTGCACGTCCGGCGGCAGGGCGATGGCGACCGCGTCGACGTCGTTGAACAGCGCGTCGACGTCGGCGTAGGCGGGGACGCCGTACCTGTCGGCCATGTCGGCCGCCTTCTCGGGACTGCGGCCCCACACACCGGCGAGCGTCGCCGAGGGGTGTGTCGACAGCCCGGCCGCCTGCGTGACTGCCGCCCAGTGTCCCGTGCCCAAAACGCCGAATCGCATCGCACCATTCTCCCCCACGCCGTCCGTCCGGTGATCACCCACCCGGCACGGCCCGGCCTCCGGTCGCGGCAAACCCGCGCGGAATCCGGAACAAGCGATATGTCAGGCACGCACCGGCCCGGCGTGGCGCGGGGCACGGGGCGCGGGCGCAGCGCGGGGCACGGGGCGCGGGCGCAGCACGGGGCGCGGGCGCAGCACGGGGCGCGGGCGCAGCGCGGGGCACGGGGCGCGGGGCACGGCGCGGCGCGGCGCGGGGCACGGCGCGGCGCATCCCGGCCCGGCCCCACCCAGATGCGGCGCGGCCTGGCACGGCACGACTCTGCACAGGCCCACCCGGCGCGACCCGCCCCGACCCGGCCCAACCTGACGCGCGCGGCCCTGCGCGGCAAACTGCGCAGAACGCGGGAAAGCGATATGTCGGGCGTCCCACGCCATGACATGTCGGATTTATACGGCGTCAGAGTATAAATCGGGTAAGGGTGACCGTCAATAGGGTGGGCTCGGGGTGTTTCGGGCATAGATGACGGAAGCGGGCACGGCCCCGGCCGGGCATGGGGGTTGTCTGCGCTCCGTGTCCGTTTTGGGGGTTGTCCGTGCACGGGATTCCGATGTGGTTGCGGGAGGCGGTCTGGGTGCAGTTCGCTGTGTTGCTACCCGTTCGGGGTGTGTTCGATCCGACGCATCCGCTTGGTTGTCACCGTCGGCGGGTTCCGGATCGGGTGGTGTTCTTCCAGATCTTCAAGGCGGGTATGAGTGGGCGGTGGTGTCGGGTTGTTCGGATGCCACGATTCGCCGGTGGTTGCGGGGGTGGGCCGATGCTGGTGTGGCCCAGCAGTTGCATGCTCTGGTTCTGGCGGCGTTCGACCTGATGGTCGGGCTGCGGCTGGCCGATGTGGCTGTCGACGGGTGTATCAGCAGAGCTGTTGCTGGTGGGGAGCGCGCCGGTCCGTCGCCGGTCGACTGGGGCAACGGCGGCCGGAAGTGTTCCGTTGCCGCGGACGGCCGCCGGGTCCCGCTCGGGATCGTCGCGGCTGGCGCGAACCGGCGCGACGCGCTCCTGCTCGGCCCGGCCCTGGACGCTGCTGACGCGCAGTTCGGCGGCTGCTGGCCCGGCCGGGTCACTGTCCATCTCGACGCCGGCTACGACTGGGCACCAACGCGGGACCTGCTCGCCGGACGCGGCTGGCGCGGACGGATCGCCCGGCGCGGGAGACCCGCCCCGATCCAGACCGGCTGGCGCTGGGTCGTGGAAGCCAGCCACGCATGGATGAACGACTTCGGCAGACTCCGCCGCTACACCGACCGCCGCGTCTCCATCATCGGCTTCTGCCACGACCTCGCAGCCGCGTTCGTCGCCGTCCGTCACCTCGTCAGCTGCGCCTGCACCCACTACCGATGGGACGGCAGAACCGCCACCTGCCGCCTCTGATCAGCGTGGAGGTGATCGTGACAGGGAGTGGCTGGCAGTTCGTTGGCTTGGCCCGATGAGTGCGTATTCGCTGCAATGCTCTGCCGGTGGCGCGTTGGGATGGTGCGCGACCTTTTGCAGGCTTCGACGGAATTGGCAGCCGGCCGGACGTGGCAGATGCAAGAACCGGCTGCGATATGTTGCCGGTGAGCGCGGATGGCGGCGGATTGTGCGACGTGTTGCCGCACTGGAGGGCCGGCGTGACGGTGGTGGTGGTGGTGGTGTGCGACGTCTCGCGTGGGCGTGCCCGGACGCTGCGGCGCCGCCTGTGCGGTCCGGCGGCGCGGGATCGGTGTGGCCGGCGACGACCGGGTCGGCGGGGTGTTCGGCCTGTTCGGACGGTAGCGTCGGCGGGACCGGCGCGGGGACCGGGTCGGGCCGCCGATCGTCGGCCGCGGTCACCGGCGGGACGCCACCACGGATACGGCGTAGCTTCTCGGCGTGCCTCCGAGCAAGGCCCCACGCTCGATGCCGCTCATGTTCCCGACGGAACTGCTCCGTTGCCGGACAATACCGCCGAGACCTGGTCCGGTCACGCATGGCAGCCAATTCCGTGCGACTGAAGAATGACAGCTGCCCCATGCCATTGATTATCCCCGACCTCGCCCGGAATTACCGCCCCGGACGGTAACGGCAATGTCAAATGGTGCACGATCATGCCGCTGACCGCGATCGCCGGCACGAGGTTCATCGCTACGCCGAGTGATCGACGGCTCCCCGGCCAGGCCGCGGCCAGGCCTGACCGGCGACGCGGTCGACGGGTTCGGCAAACTCCGCCGCCACACCGACCGCCGCCTTCGCCCCAACCCATTGACGGTCACCCTAAGTCGTGGCGCGCCAGCGCCCGACTTACCCCGGAAAAGCCCCTACCGCCCGACCTCGTCGATCCACCGGTCGATGCGGGCCCACCACTCGAAGAGCCAGTCGACCCGCTCCTGGCGACCGGCGGAGATCTCGGGCCGGCCGCACGGACCACACGAGCAGATGCGCGGCTCGCAGTCGAACCAGCCGGTCAGGTACGGGAACGCTTGCGGCGGGTGCGCAGGGCCGGCGGGGTGGAAGCGATACGGCTCGGCGGCGGGCCGCCGCTGTTACCCGGGTGCTGCCCGGGCCGGTTGGGATCGCCGCCGCCAGGGCCGCCCGGTCCGCCACCGGGCGGTGGGCCGCCGGGGGGCGGACCGTTCTGGCCGGCCGGCGGGCGGGACTTCTCCGGCGGGGCCGGCACGATCTCGGTGATCGCCGGCAGGGCGTCCTGCGGGCCGCGCATCTCGTTGCGCTGGTCGCAGGCGGTGTCGTTGAGCACGAAGTCGCTGGGCGGGCGGGGCTGGCCGCCGTGGCCCCACACGCCGAAGGTGATCGCCTTGCCCGGCGGCAGCGCGGTCTGGCCGCTGACCACCTGGGCGCCGACGCCGGGCTGGTAGCTGCTGACGCCCTCGATGCGGTCGACGGTCTGGCCGCCGCGGAAGATGAACCGCAGCGTCCACGGCTGCAGGGTGCGGTTGCCGACGTTGGCCACGGTCAGGCGGGCCTCGAAGCCGCGGTCGGCGTTGGAGTCGATGGCCGGGTGGATGTAGAAGTCGACGTTGCAGGCGGGCTTCGGGGCCCAGGGCTTCCACACGATCATGCCGGTGGTCGCGCCGGCGGCGACGACGGTCACGGTGACGGCGACCCAGGCGCGGCGGGCGTTGCCGGTGGCCCGGCGACCGGACCGGCGAACAAGGACCGGCAGGCGCCGCGACGGATCGGGCTCGCCCACCGGCGGGGCGTGGACCTCCTGCGTCGAGGAGCCGTCCTGGCCGGGCAGTACGACATGGATCCCCGTGGCGGCGGCGAGGACCTTGGCGACCTCGGCCGCCGGCGGCCGGGCCTGCGGATCCTTGGCCAGGCAGTGGCCGATGAGCCGGGCCACCTCGGGCGGCAGGCCGGCGATCTCCGGCAGCGGGTGGGGCGGCTCGTACACGTGGTTGGCGATCATCTGCGTCGGCGTGTCCGCGTGCCAGGGCAGCCGGTCGGTGAGGCAGCGGTAGGCGAGCAGCCCGACGGTGTACACGTCGGTGGCCGGGATGACCCCGCCGCCGAGCAGCCGCTCCGGGGCGAGGTAGGCGGGGGTGCCGAAGACGGTGCCGTCGTGCTCGTCGTCGGGGTCGAAGGAGCCGGTGAGCCCGGCCACGCCGAAGTCCAGGATCTTGGCTCCGGCCGAGGTGAGCATGATGTTGCTGGGCTTGATGTCGCGGTGCACGACCCCGCGCTCGTGCGCGGCGGCCAGGCCGGCGGCGACCTGGGCGCAGATCTGGGTGGCCCGGCGCCAGGACATCGGGCCGGCCCGCAGCCGGTCGGAGAGCAGCTCGCCCTCCAGCAGTTCCATGACCACGTACGGCCGGCGGCCGTTGCGGCCCGCGGCGAAGTCGCCGGCCTCGCCGTAGTCGTGCACGGCGGTGATGTTGGGGTGCTGCAGCCGGGCGACGACCTGCGCCTCGGCCCGGATCCGCTCCCGGTTGCCGGCCTTGGCGGCCAGCTCACCGGCGAGCAGCTTGATGGCGACGTCGCGGTCGAGTACCAGATCGCGGGCCCGCCACACCACGGCCATGCCGCCGGTGCCGACGGGTGCGATGAGCCGGTACCTGTTACCGAGGACCTCGTCGGCGGTGCCGCTCAACCCTGAATGCCGTCCTGATCGATTCCGGTCGCTGTACGTGGCAAACCGTACCGGGGATGGCACGTCGTGGCGAGACCCAAAATGTGACCGACCCCGGCAAATCCCTTGCCGGGGTCGTCGCAAATCCGACGTATCAGGCCGCGCCGCGCGGCCTCGGCGGGCTACCTAACGTCAGAGGGTCAGCAGGTTACCGTCCGGCACCACGATCTGCGGGCGGCCGTGCTCGAGGAACGCGGCGGCCTGCTTCGCGGCGAAGCCCGGGGCCTCGGTCATCGCGGTGCGGTACACCTCGGCGGTGCTGGCCGCGATCGTCGACCAGCCGTAGCGCTCGCTGACCATGGAGCGGGCCTGCTTGGCCACCCGGCGGGCGAACGGCTCGTCCTCCAGCAGGGTGGCGACCGAGGCGGCCAGCGCCTCCGGGGTCTTGGCCGGGAACGTCACGCCGGTGACGCCCGGCTCCACGATCTCGGCCAGGCCGCCGGTGGCGGCGACGGCGAGCGGCGCGCCCGCGGAGGCGCCCTCCAGCGCGACCATGCCGAACGGCTCGTAGATGCTCGGCACGACCAGCGCGTCGGTGGCGGCCATGAGGGCGGGCAGCTCGCCCTCGCCCATGAACCCGGCGAAGCTCACCGCCCGCTGCAGGCGCAGCCGCCGTACCTCCTCCTGCAGCTCGCCGCGGTGGGGCCCGTCGCCGGCGATGACCACCCGCAGGCCGTTGTGCCGGGCCCGCAGCTCGGGCAGCGCCGCGATGAGGTCCTGCACGCCCTTCTCGTAGACGAGCCGGCCGGCGTACCCCAGGAGGGGCCCGTCGGCCGCGAAGCGCGCCCGGGCCGCGTTGATCGCGCGGGACGGCGCCCGCCAGACGCTGGCGTCCACGCCGTTGGCGACCACCGAGACCCGCGCCGGCGCGAGGTCGAGCAGCCGGGTCACCTCCCAGCGCATGTACTCCGAGCAGACCACGACCCGGCAGGCCTCGTGCCCGAGCCACCACTCGACGGAGTGGATGCACTTGTTCATCTCGTCCGGCAGCCAGCCCTGGTGCCGGCCGGCCTCGGTGGCGTGGATGGTGGCCACCAGCGGCAGGTCGAGGCTCTCCTTGAGGGTCACCGCGGTGTGGGTGACCAGCCAGTCGTGGGCGTGGATGAGGTCGTACTCACCGGTCGCGGCGGCCCGCAGCGCGGCCCGGGTCAGCGTGTGGTTGAACGCCATCGTCCAGGCCAGCAGCGTGTTGGTGGACAGCGGGAACAGTGGCGGGTCCTCGGCCGCCCGCACGATCCGCACCCCTTCGGAGTACTCCTCCAGCGGCGCGCCCGGCGCGTGCCGGGTCACCACCGTCACCTCGTGGCCCGCCGTCACCAGCGACGTCGCCAGGGCGTGGACGTGCCGGCCGAGGCCGCCCACCACCACCGGCGGGTACTCCCACGAGAGCATCAGAATGCGCAACGGTTGTCGGTTCCCGGTTCCGATGATCTCGCTCACGTGGCCGCCCCCACTTGATTGTCGAACAAAACGCCCGCCTAAGTACCCACGCACGGCAGCGCCTAACGCGCGGTCTCGCCCCCGCGAGTGAGCCGTTGGGTGGGGTTGAGACTCATCCTGCCCGGCGAGGGTTACCGCGTGGGCAAATCTCATTTCTAGGGTGTAACGGTCAGCCGACATTCCTCCGGACGCGCAGCACCTCGGCCACCGACCAGGCCTGGAAGGGGCACCCCGTCGCCCGGTGCGGCGCATCGCCGTCCGCCGTCTCGGAGACGGAGCCCACACCCCAGTCCCACAGATGCGCCTCGATGCCCTGCAGGAGCTCACCGGGATGCTCCGCCGGCGGGGCCGCGTGGGCGTCGACGTACGGGCCGATCATCCAGGGCCACACCGTGCCCTGGTGGTAGCCCGCGTCGCGCTGGGCCGGGCCGCCCGCGTGGGTGCCGACGTAGGCGGGGTCGGACGCGGCGAGGCTGCGCGGCCCGAGCGGTGTGAGCAGGGCGGAGACCGCCTCGGGCACGGGCCGGCCGCGCATCGGGCCGCGGGGCAGGCTCCACGCGAGGAGCTGGTTCGGGCGCAGCGCCGGGTCGTCGCCGGACGGGCCGTCGATGACGTCGTACAGGGGCCTCGCGTCCGGCGCGCCCGTTGCGGGGTGCGACCGCCGCTCGACCGGGAAGCGCCGCTCGAAGCTCGCCCGGGCCCGGTCCAGCAGCGTCCTGACGGCGGCGGCGTCGCGGCCGAGCCGCTCCTGCAGCGCGGCGATCGCCCCGAGCCCGTTGATCCACAGCGCGTTCACCTCCACGGGCTTACCTACCCGGGGTGTGACAGGGATCTCGCCGACCCGGGCGTCCATCCAGGTGAGGGCGACGCCGGGGGCGCCCTGGGTGACGAGGGCGTCGGCGTCGGCCCGGATGCCGTAGCGGGTGCCGCGCAGGTGGGCGGCGACCACCTCCTCGAGGGCGGGCAGCAGCTCGGCGGCGAGGTCGTCGTCGCCGGTACCGCTGACGTGCCGCTCGACGGCGTGCAGGAACCACAGGGTGGCGTCGACGGTGTTGTGCTCGGTGCGCCCGGTGTCGGCGGTGTTGGCGAGCATGCCGCCGTCGAGCGTGGCGGCGTAGGCGCGCAGCAGCTCGCGGCCCTCGTCGTACCAGCCGGTGGCCAGGAACAGGCCCTCGTAGGCGGTCATGGTGTCGCGGGACCAGGTGCCGAACCAGGGGTACCCGGCCACGACGTCGGGCGCGCCGGCCGCACCGGCGACCACGAAGGCGTCGGCGGCCAGCACGAGGGTCCGGTCGACGTCGTCGGAGGCGTCGTGGGTGAGCGCCCGGTTGCGCGCCCGGGCCCGGGCGACGATCCTCTCGGCCCCGCGGGGGGCGCCCTCGCCGGCGAAGGCCTCGACCTCGAGGGACTCTCCCGGGTGGAGCACGGCCGCGAACTGCCCGGCGCACCAGAGGTCCTCCTGCGCCGGCAGGCCGCGCTCCCGCTCGGCGCGGGTGAGCGCGCCGCGGTACCACTGCTGGATCGTGGAGAATCCGGGACCCTCCAGCCGGAAGGCCGACTCGACCACCGCCCCGGACCCGTGCGCCTCGACGAGCGGGGCGGGGCCGGCGGCGGTGCGTTCGCCGTGCGCGTCACGCCAGGTGACCAGCGCCTTGAGGGTCAACGTGACCGGGCCGGGGGCGCTGACCAGCCGGTGCACGACGCCGAGGTGGGACCGGCCGTGGACCATGGCCAGCTCGCGCTCGAGCACCACCGGCCCGATCCGCCAGCGCCACCGGGGCAGCCCGTCGACGAGGTCGAAGCGCTCCAGCAGGGTGTGCCCGGCCGGGCTGACGGCCCCGCCGGCCCACTCGTGCACGGCCAGCTCGACCTGGGCGCCCGACGGCAGGGTCAGCACCGGGTCGAGGGCGGCCAGGGCCAGGTGGCGGCGGGCCGGCAGGCCGGGCTCGGCGACCACGAGCAGGCCGTGGTACCGGCGGGTGCGCAGCCCCGACACGGTGCCCATCGCGTAGCCGCCGGCCCCATCCGGGACAAGCCACTCACGGTTCGCACCTGCCGACAAATCACCACATACCTGCGCGCCGAAGACGACCATGCGCACAATTTTGGTGGCTGGGGGTGGCGGTCGGCGAGCGGATCCCCACAAGATTATTGATCAAGGGGCACCTTGATGTAAGAACAAATGCCACGTAAGGGGTTGAATGGTCGGGTCTCAACTTGACCGAAACATGAACAACGGAGAATAGCCGCGTGATCGAGGACGATGGGAACGCCGAGCGCCGGAGGCTGGCCGAAGCCGACAGCGGGGAGCGCCCATGGCGGGGCTGGGGGCCCTACCTGTCCGAGCGAGCCTGGGGGACGGTCCGCGAGGACTACAGCCCGCACGGCAACGCCTGGGACTACTTCCCGCACGACCAGGCCCGGTCCAGGGCGTACCGCTGGAACGAGGACGGCATGGCCGGCGTCTGCGACGACCGGCAGACGTTCTGTTTCGCGCTGGCCCTGTGGAACGGCAAGGACACCATCCTCAAGGAGCGGATGTTCGGGCTGGGCGGCGACCTCGGCAACCACGGCGAGGACGTCAAGGAGTACTGGTGGTACCTGGACTCCACGCCGACGCACTCCTGGATGCGGTGGCGCTACCACTACCCGCAGGGCGCGTTCCCGTACGACGACCTGGTCGCCGAGAACTGCCGGCGGGGGCGGGACGAGCCGGAGTACGAGCTGGCCGACACCGGCATCTTCGACGAGGACCGGTACTGGGCGGTCGAGGTCGACTACGCCAAGGCCGGCCCGACCGACATGTGCGTCCGCATCCGGATCCGCAACATGGGGCCCGACCCGGCGACCCTGCACGTGCTGCCGACCCTGTGGTTTCGCAACACGTGGGCCTGGGGCCTGCCCGGCCGCGACTACATGCCGGAGATCCGGGCCAAGGACAACGGCCTGCTGGCCGAGCACCGGCTGCTGGGCCGCCTGGCGCTGACCGGCGACGGGGCGCCGCGCCCGCTGTTCTGCAACAACGAGACCAACGGCCCGCGGATCTGGGGCAAGCCCGGGCAGGAGTACCCCAAGGACGGCATCGGCGACCACATCATCCACGGCACCGACAGCGTCAATCCGGACGACGTCGGGACCAAGGCGGCCCTGCACTACCTGATCTCCGTGCCGGCCGGCGGCAGCCACGAGATCCGCGTGCGGCTCAACCTCAGCGCGCCCGGCGCCAAGGACCTCGCCCCGGCCGACCTCGAGGCCGACTTCGAGTCCACCATGAGCCGCCGGCAGGCCGAGGCGGACGCCTACTTCGAGGAACTCGTACCCTCCGGGGCGGACGCCCAGGAGAAGATGATCGTGCGGCAGGCGGTCGCCGGTCTCATGTGGGGCAAGCAGTTCTTCCACTTCGACGTGGCCCGCTGGCTGCAGGGCGACCCGGTCTCGGAGCCGCCGCCGGACAGCCGCCGCTACGGGCGCAACAGCCACTGGTGGCACATGAACAGCTGCGACGTGCTGTCCATGCCCGACCCGTGGGAGTACCCGTGGTACGCCGCCTGGGACCTGGCGTTCCACTGCGTGGCCATCGCCCGGGTCGACCCCGGGTTCGCCAAGGAGCAGCTGCTGCTCCTGCTGCGCGAGTGGTACATGCACCCCAACGGGCAGATCCCGGCGTACGAGTGGGCGTTCGGCGACGTCAACCCGCCCGTGCACGCCTGGGCCGCCCTGCGCGTGTTCGTCCTGGACGGCTCGCGCGACTTCGACTTCCTGGCCCGCGTGCTGCACAAGCTGCTGCTGAACTTCACCTGGTGGGTCAACCGCAAGGACGCCGAGGGCAACAACGTCTTCGAGGGCGGCTTCCTGGGCCTGGACAACGTCGGCCCGTTCGACCGCTCCGCCGCCCTGCCCGTCGGCGGACGGCTGGAGCAGAGCGACGGCACCGCCTGGATGGCGATGTACGCGCTCAACCTGCTCGACATGTCGCTCACCCTGGCCGTGCACGACCGGGTGTACGAGGACATCGCCGCCAAGTTCCTGGAGCACTTCGCCTACATCGCCGACGCCGCCTACGAGTTCGGCCTGTGGGACGAGGAGGAGGCGTTCTTCTACGACGTGCTGCGCACCGCCGACGGCCGCCAGATCCCGCTCAAGGTCCGCTCGGTCGTCGGCCTCCTGCCGCTGACCGCCACCACCATCATCAGCTCGACCACCCTGCGCCGGCTGCCCGACGTCGCCGCCCGCCTGCGCTGGTTCCTGACCAACAAGCCGGAGTACGGCGACGTGGTCGGCGCGAAGAAGAGCCGGGGCGGCCAGCAGCTGCGCCTGCTGTCGATGGTCGGCCCGGACCAGCTGATCCGCATCCTGCAGCGCATGCTGGACGAGGACGAGTTCCTGTCCCCCTACGGCCTGCGCACCCTGTCCCGGGCGCACAAGGACGAGCCGTTCACGGTACATCTGGGTGACCACGCCTACACGGTGGGCTACGAGCCGGGCGAGTCGACGAGCGGCCTCTTCGGCGGCAACTCGAACTGGCGCGGCCCCATCTGGATGCCCGTCAACTACATCCTGATCGAGGCCGTGCGCCGCTTCGCCGAGTTCTTCGGCGACGACCTGCAGGTGGAGTACCCGGCCAAGAGCGGCAAGATGGCCACCCTGGCCACGGTGGCCGACGACCTGTCCCACCGCCTGGTGAAGCTCTTCCTGGACGACGAGCGCGGCCACCGCCCGGTCTTCGGCGACGTGGACCTGTTCCAGCGCGACCCGGCCTGGCACGACCTGCTGCTCTTCTACGAGTACTTCCACGGCGACACGGGGGCGGGCCTGGGCGCGGCGCACCAGACCGGCTGGACCGCGCTGGTCCTCGACCTGATCCTGACCCTGCGCACTCCCCCACCCCACGACCCCCGCCCGTGACGCGCTCCCGCCCGGCGCGGTGCTCGACGCCCATGCCGCCCCCGTTAGGGTGCGGCATGGGTACTTGGGGAAGTGGCAACTTCGACAGCGACACGGCCGCGGACCATCTGTCGATCTTGACCGCGCGGCTGATGCGTGAGATCGAGGACGCCATGGCGGGCGATCCGGTCGAGCTGGAGCCGGACGAGTACTGGGGCGTCGCGGTCCCCTGCAACGTCGAGATCCTGTGCCTCCTGGCGGGCCAGCCGTGGGTCGGCGTCGTGCTGCCCGCGGCCGAGACGGTCGAGGCGTGGAAGGCGACCTTCCTGGCCGCGTGGGACGCGAACATCGATGGGCTGGAGCCCACCCCGGAGCACAAGGCAGCGCGGCGAGCGGTGCTGGAGCGCACGTTCGACCGGCTGACCGAGGCGATCCGCGCCGCTTAGCCCGCCGCCGGCGGCACGACCGGGGTGACCGGCGTCACTTCCCGAGCAGCGGGGTGCGGTGGCGCTCCAGGTAGGCCTCGACGTGCTCGGCGTGGTCGGGCGGGCTGACGAGGAAGCCCTGGCCGAGCGCGCAGCCGGCGGCACGGACCACGTCGGCGTGGGACTGGGTCTCCAGGCCGCAGGCGATGACGTCGATGCCCAGGCGGCGGGAGAGGCCGACGACGACGTCGACGATCGGGGTGGCGGCGCCGCGCCGGCCCGGGGGCTCGTTGAAGAGGGCCTGGTCGATCTTCAGGACGTCGATCGGGAGGCGGCGGAGGTGGGCCAGGGCGGTCGGGCCGGTGCCGAAGTGGTCCAGCGCCGTGCGGACGCCGAGCGCGCGCAGGCCGGCCAGCTGCTCGACGGCGAAGGCGTCGTCGGGCAGCGCGGCCTCGGCGACCTCGACGACGAGGGCCTCGGCGGGGACGCAGTGGGTGTCGACGGCGGTGGCGACGGCGGCCAGCCAGCCCTCGCCGGCCAGCTGCCGGGCGGAGACGTTGACCGACATCCACAGGTCGCGGCCGTCGCCGCGCCAGCGGGAGAGCTGGCGGCAGGCGCGGTGCAGTACCCATTCCCCGATCTCGTCGGCGATGCCGCCGCCCAGCTCCTCGGCGATGGGCAGGAACTCCGCCGGGGGGACGGTGCCCAGGCGCGGGTGGCGCCAGCGCAGCAGGGCCTCGGTGCCGGCGGGCTGGCGGGTGGCGAGGTCGGCGATCGGCTGGAAGGCGACGTCGAGCTCGCCGCGGCCGATCACGCCGGGCAGCTGCTGCTCGATCTCCGTGCGGCGCACCAGGGCGGTCTCGAAGGACTTGTCGTAGCACTCGACCCGGCCGCCGGCGCCGCCGCGGGCGAGCTGGCGGGCCCGGCGGCGGGCCACGTCCGCGTGCCGCAGGGCCTCCTCGGCGTGCCCGGCGCCGAGGAGGTCGGCCACGCCGACGTCGGCGGCAAGGTGCACGGTGTGGCCGGGCAGGTGGAACGGCTCGGCGAGGGCGGTGGCGATCCGGGCGGCCAGGGCGAAGGCCGGCACGAGCGGGGCGTCGGTGAGCACGGCGAAGGCGGCGGCGCCGAGGCGGGCCGGCAGGTCGTCGCGGCCGGCGGCGGCGCGCAGCCGGCGGGCCGCCTCGATGAGGACGGCGCCGGCGACGGACGGGCCGTGCAGGTCCGCGACGCTGTCGAAGCGGTCGAGCTCCAGCACGAGCAGCGAGCCGGGGCGGGCGTCGCGGCAGGCCTCCTCGGCGGCGGCGACGAACCGGCGGCGGTTGGCCAGGCCGGTCCGGTCGTCGGTCCAGGTGACCTCGTGCAGCGTGCGCTGCAGCCGGGCCCGGTCGCCGATGTCGCGCACGTGCACGACGAGGCCGCCGACCTCGGGCGCCGCGCGCTGGTCGATGACGGTGGACTCGGTGTCGCGCCAGCGGCCGAAGCCGTCGCGGAGGCGGGCCTGGACCAGCACGTGCTGGCGGCCCTCGGGCACGGCCCGCAGGGCGGCGCCGGCCGGGTGGAGCGGATCGGTCAAGGGCCGGCCGAGCGCGTCCCGCAGGGCGGCGGCGCCGGCCGGGTGAGGCAGGCCGGTCAGAGGGCGGCCGAGCGGGTCCCGCAGGGCGGCGGTGTCGGCCGGGTGGAGCGGGCCGGTCAGGGGGCGGCCGGGCGCGTCCCGTTCGAGCACGGCCCGCAGGGCGGCGGCGACGGGGGCGGCGTCGGCCGGGTGGAGCAGGTCGGTCAGGGGGCGGCCGAGCGCGTCCTGATCGGACAGGCCGAACTGGCGGGCGGCGGCCGGGGACTGCCAGCGCACGACGAGGTCGGCGTCGAGCACGATGGCGACGTCGGTCGAGCCGGCGACGAGCGTGCGGAAGCGGGCCTCGCGGCCGGCGAGCGTCTGGGCGTACCGCCGGATGTCCCACGCGACGAACAGCTCCCGCACGGCGAGGGCGGCGAAGGCGGCGATCCCGAGGGCGACCGAGGTCTCGTCGAAGCGGCCGCCGGTGAGCAGGTGCCACGCCGACACCACGACGGCGAGCAGGGCCGGGACGAGCAGCAACGGGTACCCGGCGAACGAGCCGTCCTCGTCGGCGGCGTGCGGGCGGGTCGGTCCGTCGCCGGCGCGGCGGGCTCCGGCGGCGATGAGGAACGGGCCGGCGACCATGGCCAGCCCGGCGGCCACGAGCCCGGCGGGGGCCGCACCGGGGGCGCCGAGCCAGGTGCGGTCGTGGCCGAGGAGCAGCAGGGCGTACCCCTCGACGCCCACGATCGACAGCGCCGCACCGCCGCTGCAACCCAGCGCGGCCGGGCGGTGACGCACGGCGCGCAGCCCGGTGACGACGGCCACGGCCACGGCCACGCAGCCGGTCAGCGCCACGGCCAGGCGCAGCGGCGCGGTGCCCGGGGCCGAGCGGCCCAGCGTGACCACCCAGGCGCAGTACAGGAGGCTGACGCCGATCCCGGCGCCGTCGAGGAGGCGGCGCAGCCGGGCACCGAGGGTCGGCGCGGTGCCCGGCAGCAGCAGGAGGCCCGCGAGGTACGCCGGCGCGGCGAGCAGCGTCGTCGCGGCGGCGATCGGGCCGGGGTCGAGCCACGGCAGGCCGGTGGCGGCCACCCCGGCCCCGGCGAGCAGCGCGCCCAGGCCGAGGAACCCGGCGCCGCGGCAGGGGCCGAAGTCGCGCCGGCCGTGATGGATGCGCAGGGCGAGGCGGATCAGCCCGCCGGCGTGCACCAGCGCCGCGGCCCCGGCGAGCACCGCCACCGCGAACAGGCCGAGCACCGGCCCGATGACGGCCGTGGCGCCGAGGACCGCCGCCGCACTGAGCAGCGCGGGCCAGAACGTGCGCGGGTCGCCGATCACTGCAAGTGCCGCTTTCACGAGGGGAGCGCTGGGGATGCGCTCATCGTGCCCAACGACAGCGGCCGCCCGGGGTTACCGGCCGTTCGCGAGAATTCCCCCGATCGCGGCGAGTCGCTCGCGGCGTTCTTCCGCGCCGACGGTACCGCGGGTCAGCTCGTCCAGCAGCAGCCCGTCGATGAGCCCGATCATGAGGCGCGCGCGGGCCCGCGAGCCGGTGAGCCGCTCGGCCCGGTCGACGAACCCGTCCGCCAGCCGCGCCGCGGCCTCCCCCAGCTCGCGGCGGGCCTGCGGGTCGAGCATGAGCATGAACCGGGCCCGGGTGCGGGGCGAGCCGGCCCAGGCGGCCAGCACGTCGGCGAGGTCGCGCCCCTCGGACTCGGCGAGGTCGAGCTCGGCGATGCGCTCCAGGGCGGCGGTGAGCAGGGCGTTGCGGGTCGGGAAGTGGTAGCTGCACGTCCCCGGCGGCAGCCCGGCCCGCGCGTCGACGGCCCGGTGGGTGAGCGCCCGCACGCCGTCGTGGCCGAGCACGTCGATGGCGGCGTCGGCAAGCCGACGCTTGCGATCCTTCATCACCCGGATACTACAGGTGTAGCGTTTCGGGCATGCGAACCGCGATCGTCGTCGGGGCCGGCATCGGCGGGCTGGCCACCGCCAGGGGGCTCGGGCTGGCCGGCTGGGACGTCACCGTGCTGGAGCGCCAGCCCCGCCTGGAGGGCCCCGGGGCCGGCCTGTCGCTGTGGCCCAACGCCCTGCGCGCCCTGGACTGGCTCGGCCTCGGCGCGCGGGTCCGCGCCGCCGGCACCCCGATCACCGGCGGCGGCCTGCGCACCGCGGGCGGAGCCTGGCTGACCCGGGTGGCGGTCGCCGGCCCGATCGTCGTGCACCGCGCCGACCTGCACGAGATCCTCGCCGAGGGGGTGCGCGTGCGCACCGGCACCGCCGTGACCGATCCCGAGGAGCTGGACGCGGACCTGGTCGTCGGCGCCGACGGCATCGGCAGCCTGTTCCGGCAGCGGTACCACCCGCAGACCCGCATCCGCGACAGCGGCCAGGTCTCGTGGCGCGCGGTCGTGCCCGCCGAGGCCATGGGCGGCGCCCGCGAGGGCGGGGAGACCATGGGCCCGGGCGGGCTGCGCTTCGGCCATCAGCCGATGGGTGCCCGGGGCGTCTACTGGTACGCCGCCGCCCCCGGCCCGCTGCGCACCGGCGCAAAGACGGAGCAGCTGGCGCAGCTGCGGGCGGCCTTCGACGGCTGGCACGACCCGATCGCGGCCCTGCTGGAGGCGACCGACCCGGCGACGCTGCTGCACCACCCGCTGCTGGACCTGCACCCGGTGCCGCCGATGCGCTTCGGCACGCGGACCGCCCTGGTCGGCGACGCGGCGCACGCGATGACCCCAAACCTGGGCCAGGGCGCCTGCCTCGCCATCGAGGACGCGGTCACGCTGGCCGGACTGCTCGCGCAGGGCCTGCCGGTGTCCGAGGCGCTGCAACGGTACGACGAACAGCGCCGCCCCCGGGCCGAGCTCGTGGTGCGCCGCTCGTGGCAGGCCGGGCGGATCACGGGGGCCCGCGGCCGGGTCACCAGCGCGCTGGTGCAGGCGCTGGCCCGGGTGGCCCCGGCGGGGGCGGCCACGCGGGCCGCGGAACGGATCGCGTCCTGGAACCCGCCCACGCCGTCACCCTCGGCCACGCCCCGTTGACCTCGTCACGGCCCTCGCGCGCGAGACCGTCGCGGACCGCGGGCGCCTTTGACACCGGCCCTGTCGTGGAGCGTTACGCGGGCAGGCGGGCGCCGTTGATCTCGTCGCGGCCCAGCCAGGAGCGCAGGCGCCCGCGCAGGCCCTTGGGCGCGGGCACGTCGTCGCCGACGATGTCCGCGACCACGGCGGTGATGTTGTCCGGGCCGCCCGCGCGCAGCGCCATGTCGACGAGGCGCTCGACGCACTCGTCGACGTCCGCGTACTCGCGCAGCGCCTCCTCGATGGTCTCCGTCCGCAGCACGCCGGACAGGCCGTCGCTGCACAGCAGGTAGCGGTCGCCGGGGCGGGCGGCGGTCACGGAGTACACCGGATCCGTCGGTTGTCCCTGCAACACCCGGCTGACCAGAGAGCGCTGCGGGTGGGTGGCCGCCTCGTCGAGCGTGATGCGCCCCTCGTCGACGAGCAGCTGCACATAGGTGTCGTCCTTGGTGACCTGCCCGAACTCCTCGCCGCGCAGCAGGTAGGCCCGCGAGTCTCCAATGTGGACCAGGCCGATCCGCTCGCCGGAGAAGAGAATGGCGGTCAGCGTCGTGCCCATCCCGAGCTTCGCCGGGTCGGCCTCGACCTCGTCGCGGATACGCCGGTTGGCGTCCGAGACCGCGGTACGCAGGGCGGTGAGCAGGTCGTTCCCGGCGAACTCCTCGTCCAGCGGCGTCATCGCCTCGATCGCCAGCCGGCTGGCCACGTCGCCCGCCGCCATGCCACCCATGCCGTCGGCCACGGCGAGCAGCCGGTCGCCCGCGAAGACCGAATCCTGATTGGTACTGCGAACGAGCCCCACGTCGGTCCGCGCCGCCCAGTGCAGTGCGAGCGGTTGATGCCCCCCGTCGACCATGTCCTCGGTGCCAGCCTCTGCCATGCGTGACAGAGTGCCGCACGAGACAGGCGGGCGTCTCTACGCACTTGTGCGTATCGTGGCCGCATGCCGACCGCCCCCTTCATCGGACGAGCCCCCCAGCTCGCCGAGATCGCGGACGCATGGGCCACCCGCCGCCCCGGCATCGTGCTGATCACCGGCGAGGCCGGCGGCGGGAAGAGCCGGCTGGTCGCCGAGGTCCTGGACCGGTTGGACCTCTCCCGCGCGACGGTCCTGCGGGGCGCCGCCCGCTCCCTCGGCGCCGCACCGCTGGACTGGCTGGCGTCGGTGCTGAGCGGCCGGCCCACCGCGGGCCTGCCCGGCGACGAGGCCCTGCTGAACCGCCTGGCCCAGCGCTCACCGAACGCGACCGAGCCGCGCCTGTCCCCCGCCATGACGCTGCGCGCCGCCGTCGACGTGGTCCGCGCCCTCCTGCACGCCGCCCCCGCCGGCGACCCGTACCCGGACCCCGCGGACGGCGACCCGTACCCGGACCCCGCGGACGGCGGCCCGTCCCCGGACCCCGCGGACGGCGGCCCGTCCCCGAACCCCGCGGACGACGACCCGGACGCGGAGGCGCAGGTCCCGGCGGGGACCTCCCGGCGCTCCGCATCCGGCATTATCCGACATTTCACCAAATTTCGGGGCGGCGGGGAGGCCCCGGAATCGGCGGTCGCCGCGCTGGCGGAACCGGACCACACGAACGGCGGCGGCGGACGGCTGGGCATCATCGTGGTCGAGGACCTGCACGACCTCGACCCGGCCAGCCTGGCGCTCGTGGCCGAGCTCGCCGCGGCCGCCGACACGCTGCCGGCGCTGCTGCTGGTGACGAGCCGCCCCCCGCAGGAGGCCGCCTTCGCCCCGGCCGCCGCCCGCACCCTGCGGCGCCTCGGCGGCGGCCCGTCCGTGCGGCGGGTGCACGTCGCGCCGTTCACCGCACGGGAGACGGCGGAGCTGATCGAGGCCCGCTACGGCAGCGCCCCCGCCCCGGAGACCGTCCGCGGCGCGCTGCGGCGCACCGGCGGCAATGCGTTCTGGCTGACGGAGCTGCTGGCCGCGTACGGCACGGCGGACGAACTCGCCGCCGCCCCCCTCCCCGCGCACGTGGCCGGCCTGCTGGTCGAGCCCCTGGCCTCGGAGCCCGCCGTCGTCGGCCGGGTGGCCCGCGCGGCGGCGCTGCTCGGCGACCCGGTGGACAGCGACGTGCTGGCCCACGTGTGCGGCGGCGACGTGGAGCCGGCCCTGCGGCGCCTGCTCGACCTGGGCATGCTGCTCATCGCCCCCGACCTGGCCCCGGCCGGCTCGCTGCGCTTCCGGCACCCGCTGCTGCGCGAGGCCCTGGCCGCGGGGGCGATGCCGAGGGAGCGCACCCGCGTGCACACCCTCGCCCACGGCCTCGCCGCCGAGCTCGGCGACGACGCGGCGCTCGCCCGCCACGCCGCCGCCCTGGGCCGCAACGCCGAGGCCCGGGCCGCGGCCGTCCGCGGCGCCGCGACGTGCCTCGCCGACGGCCTGCCGGAGGCGGCGCTGGACCTGGTCGCGCTCGGGCTGGCGCTGCCTCGCGCGGCCGTCGTCTTCTCGGCAGCGAGCGACCTCACGATGGCGAGCGAGAGCTCCCACACCAAGGCGGCCGTCGACCCGGTGGTGAC
>NZ_JBFAZW010000151.1:0-20303 GCF_040682015.1 Dactylosporangium sp. NPDC051485 | reverse complement strand
CGCCGGCCCGGTCGGCCCGCGCGGTCGCGCCGCCGCGCCAGTCCTGGGCGGCGAGGGCCAGCACGCAGGTGGCCGCGGCGAGGACGGGGACGATGCGGAACGCGGTGCGGCGCCGGCCCAGCGTCAGCCCGGCCAGCGCCCCGGTGAGCCGCCCGGCGGCGAGCGCGTGCCGGCCGTACAGGCCCGCGCCGGCCAGCAGCAGCCGCGTGCCGAGCACGCCCAGCCCGGCCGCCACGAGCAACGGGGCGACCTGGGCCAGCCCGAAGCCGGTGTCGCGGCGCACGTCGGCGGCGGGCGCGGCGACGATCTGGAACAGCGCGGCGGCGGCCAGGCCGAGCGCGCAGATCTCGGCGGTGGCGGCGGCGAAGGGGCGGCGCGGGCGCACGTCGCGCAGCAGTTCGCCGACCCCGCCCCGGGTGGCGCTCCAGTCGGCCGCGACGACGATGACCGCGCCGGCGGCGAACAGCCGGGGCGCCCACACCGAGCCGAGCGCGAGCGGCAGGATGCTCTGCGCGGCGGTCGCGGCCCGGATGCGCCACTTCGGCAGGCCGCGGATCGTCATCCGGGCCGCGTCCGGGCGCCGCTCCTGGGCCGCGTACGCCGCCGCGACCGCGATCGCGAGCCCGCCGAACAGCAGGATCTGCGCCTGCGCGAGGCCGAGGCCGCGCCCGACCGAGCGCCGGTCGGCGGCGACCGCCGCAGCCAGCGCGGGCGCGCCGGAGGTGACGTCGAACCGGCCGTCGCGCACCCGATCGAGCTCGCCGCGCAGCGTGTGCGCGTCGTCGAACGCCTCCGGGCGCAGCAGCGCGTCGTAGATGACGCTGATCGTGGCCTTCTCCGACGTGACGGTCGGCGCGGTCGTGTACGCGGCCGTCCCGTCCTGCCCAGACCAGAACCAGCCGCCGGAGTCCGCGGGCGCGTACACCCCGACGACGTGCAACACCACCACGGTCGCGGTCAGCCCGGCCTCGTGCCGCAGCGTGCCGCCGACCCCGACGCCGAGCTGCCGGGCGAGCCCCTCGACGAGCACCACCTCGCCGTCGGCCCCCGGGCAGCGCCCCTCGCGCAGGGTCAGGTTCTCGCACAGCCCGTCGGCGAAGCGCAGCTCGGCCTGCTGGCGCTGCCCGCCGCCGGGGTCGATGAGGCTGCCGGTCACGCGCAGGCTCGTGGTGTGCCGCTCGATCGGGGCGTCGACGAGCGCGCCGATGCGCCGCAGGGCGTCCTCGGGCCGGTCGGGCGGGGCGACGGAGCCGCGGACCCGCAGCGTGCGCTCGGCGACGGTGGCGGTGTCGATGCGGGCCCGGGCGGCGCCGCGTCCGGCCGTGTCACCGGCCCGCGCGGCGAACCCGGCCGCGACGACGGTGAGCGCGGCGAGGGCGAACATGACGAGCGCCTGCACCCGCCGCGCCCGCAGCGCGCCGAAGACGAGCCTCAACATCGCACTGACGCTAGTGCCTCGGATCGATTTTCGGGGGGCGGCTTTGCGGCCCGGGCCGTGCCGGGTTCGCGCTGCTGACGCGGCCGGGCGACGGCCGTCCGGGCGAGGCGGCTCGGTGGCGCGGTGGCGTTGCTGGTGGCGCGCTTGATCACGTTGCTCGATGCCGCGCGGGCGCGGCGCGATGGCGTTGCCGGTGGCGGGCTTGATCGCGTTGCTCGAGGCGGCGCGGGCACGGCTCGGCGGCCTTGCCGGTGGCGCGCTTGATCGAGTTCGCGTGGACTTCGCGCGGACAAAGTCCTCAAGGTGGCGCGGGCGCGGCCGATCTGGCCTGTCGGCGGGCGGGCTGGCGAAGGGAGCCGGGAAACGATGCGGGCTGACCTCCAGGGCGGGGCCGTCACCGGCGAGCAGCTGCAGGGCATCGTGTGGCAGGTGTGGACGGCGTACCTCGGCGGCACCGCGCCCGCCGAGCTGCCCGCCGCCGCGTACGTGGAGCCGTTCGACGTCACCGGCGCGGTGGCGATCGCCGGGCAGTGGCACGGGCACGTCGTCATGCGCTGCCGCCTCGACGGGATGGCGGTCATGGCGGCGGCGATGCTGGAGCTGCCGACCGCCGGCGTGCGCCTCGAGGACATCGTCGACGCCGCCGGTGAGCTGCTCAACATCGTGGCCGGCAACGTGAAGAGCCTGCTGCCGCAGCCGAGCGTGGTGGCGCTGCCGCAGGTGGTGCTGGGCGAGGCCGACGTGCTGTGGCCGGGCGCGGCGGCGGCGTGCGAGCTGCGGACCGGCTTCGAGGAGTGGGCGGTGCTGCTGTCGGTGCTGGAGGTCGACAGCCTCGGCCCGAAGTGGCTCGCGGCGGCGCCGTGAACCTTGCACGCCCCACGGCGTTGTGTGCGTCACGTTCGGGCGGGCGGGCTCATGCGGTACAGTTGCGGCGTGAATTTCGGTTATCGGGCGTTTACCGTGGCTCCGGGTGGAGCCGGCGGCACGTTGCGCTGACCTAATTCACCCGGAGCCAGCAAGGGCAGAGACCTCAGTCTCTGCCCTTCGTCGTGTCGCGCGGCGGGGCTGGTGCAGACCGGGCCCGCCTTCCCTGGAAGCCCAAGGAGACGGGTCATGCACACCACCAACAATCTTCGGGTCACCGGCTACCGGCCGCTGGTCACCCCGCGGGAGCTCAGCGCCGAGCTGCCCATGGACGACGAGCGCGCCGCCGTCGTCGAGCGCGGCCGCGACGAGGTCCACCGCATCGTCAGCGGCGCCGACGACCGCCTTCTCGTGGTCGTCGGCCCCTGCTCGGTCCACGATCCCGTGGCGGCGGTCGACTACGCGCGGCGCCTGGCGGTGACCGCCCAGCGACTGTCCGCCGACCTGTCCATTGTCATGCGGGTGTACTTCGAGAAGCCCCGCACCACCGTCGGCTGGAAGGGCCTGATCAACGACCCGGGGCTGGACGAGACGTTCGACGTGCCCCGCGGCCTGCGCCTGGCCCGCCGCCTGCTGCTCGACGTGCTCGGCCTGGGGCTGCCGGTCGGGTGCGAGTTCCTGGAGCCGACGAGCCCGCAGTACATCGCCGACGCCGTCTCCTGGGGCGCGATCGGCGCCCGGACGCCGGAGAGCCAGGTGCACCGCCAGCTCGCGTCGGGCCTGTCCATGCCGGTCGGCTTCAAGAACGGCACCGACGGCGACGTCCAGGTGGCCATCGACGGCTGCCGCACCGCCGCCAGCCGCCACGTCTTCTTCGGCGTCGACGAGGACGGCCGCGCCGCGGTCGTCTCCACCGCGGGCAACCCCGACTGCCACATCATCCTGCGCGGCGCCCGTTCGGGCCCGAACTACGGCCCGGGCGACGTCGCCGACGCCCTCACCCGGCTGGAGAAGGCCCAGATGCCGCAGCGCCTCATCATCGACGCGAGCCACGGCAACAGCGGCAAGGACCACGTCCGCCAGGCCACGGTCGCCCGCGAGGTGGCCGAGCAGCTGGCCGCCGGCCAGGACGGCATCGCCGGCGTGATGCTGGAGAGCTTCCTGGTGGCGGGGCGCCAGGACCTCGGCGGCGAGCTGACCTACGGCCAGAGCGTCACCGACGCCTGCATGTCGTGGGACACGACGGAGACCCTGCTGGACGACCTGGCCGCCGCCGTCCGCGCCCGCCGCGCGCTCACCCGCTGAGTCCCTCGGGGAAGGCCCCGCAGCGTCCCTACGCTTAGGTGCATGCGGGGCCTTCCTCTGCTGGCCGGCCAGACCGTCGTGGTGCTCGGCGGCAGTGCCGGCATCGGCCTGGAGACGGCCCGCCAGGCCCGCGCCGCCGAGGCCGGCGTCATCCTGGTCGGCCGCGACCCGGACCGCCTGCGCGCCGCGGCCGCCGAGGTCGGCGCGGCGGACTCGTTCGCGTTCGACGCCACCGACCCGGGCGCCCTGCACCGCTTCTTCGCCGACCTGCCCGGCCAGGTCGACCACGTGATGGTGACGGCCGGCGGCAACTACTACGCGCCCCTGGCCGAGCTGGACCTGGACCGAGCCCGCCGCCTGGTCGACGAGCACCTGTGGCTGCCCCTGCACCTGGCCCGCGCCGTCCCCGGCCGCCTCCGCCCGCCGGGCGGGCTGATCCTCATGGGCGGCACGGGCGCCCGCCGCCCCGCCCCGGGCCTGTTCCTGCCGGCCGCCCTGACCGCCGCGATGCCTGCCCTGGTCGCCAACCTGGCCCTGGAGCTGGCCCCGATCCGGGTGAACCTCATCGCCGCCGGCTTCGTCGACACGGACCTGTCGGCCCGCCTGCTGGGCGAGGAGCTGGACGGCCGCCGCGAGCAGCTGCGCACGACCCTGCCGATCCGCCGCGTGGTGACCGCCGCCGACGTCGCCGCGCTGGCCGTACACCTGATGGCCAACACCGCCCTGACCGGCGCCACCTACGACGTCGACGGCGGCCAGCAGCTCACCTGACCCCGGCGACGTCCCACCACCCCGCAGCGGCGGCGAGCCTTCCCCGGCTGTTAGTCGACTCGTTCCTGCTCGGCGGCGGCGTAGGCGGCGCTGAGCCGCTCGAACGCGCCCGGGCCGTCGTGCGGCTTCGGCGGGGCGCCGAGGTGGCGAACGCGCAGCTCGTCCATGAGTTCCTCGATGAACGCTGGACCCTCATCGCGCATGAGCTGCTGCCGGCTGCGCAGCTCGGCGCTGCCGGAGCTCCAGTCGAGGCCCCAGTTGCCGAGAGCGTAGATGATCGGCAGCGTCTGGATGCCGGCTTCGGTGAGGCTGAAGCGCGCGCGCTGCCCGCGGGCGGCGGTGCCGCGGGTGAGGATCCCCGCGTCGATGAGCCGCTTGAGGCGGTCGGCGAGGATGTTCGAGGCGATGCCCTCCAGCGACCCGGTGAGCAGCGCGCGGAAGTACCGGCGGTCGCCGAAGATGACGTCGCGCAGCACGAGCAACGACCAGCGATCTCCGAGCACCTCGACGGCGGCGTTGATCGGACACCCGGACCGTGGTTCCACGACTCCTCCTTGACAGGCACTTCACGCTAAATATAGTGGTTGCAGATTGCAAGCACTATGAGGAAGAGGGGGATGATGGGCCGCTTCGTATATTGGATGAACGTGTCCCTCGACCTGCGGATCGAGCAGGTTCCGGGGGACAACGGCGCGGGCGAATGGCTTCGCATCAGCGAGGAGCTGCACCGCGAGTTCAACGCGCGGGCGCGGGCGCTCGCGTTGATGGTCCACGGCCGGGTCATCTACGAGACGATGGAGGAATACTGGCCGCGAGCGCGCGAGGACGCGTCGCTGCCGGACGTCCTGCGTGAATACGGCGAGATCTGGACCGCGAAGCCCAAGGCGCTCGTCTCCCGCACCCGCCGCAGCGCCGATCACCACACCCGGATCATCGGCGGAGACGACGCGATCGAGCAGCTCGCCGCCCTCCGCGCCCAGACCGACGGCACCATCGGTGTGGGTGGCGCGGCGCTCGCCACCCAGCTGCTGCGCGCCGGGCTCCTCGACGAGCTGCTGCTCTTCACCCATCCCGCGATCCTCGGCTTCGGCAGGCCGCTGTTCGACGAATACGACGTGCCGATCGAGCTTGACCTGCTCGAGCAGCGCTCGTTCGAGCAGGGCGTCACGATGCACCGCTACGCGATCCGCAACGAGCTCGAGGCCAGCGCATGCTGAGGCAGCTCGCCGACGGTGTGTCGGTCCACGAGAGCGAGTTCTGCCAGAGCAACGCCGTGGTCGTGCAGGGCCGGGCCGGCGTGTTGCTCATCGACGCCGGGGTCCATGGCGACGAACTGGCCTGCCTCGCGAACGACCTGTCCGAGTCGGGGCAGACCGTGGTGGCAGGCTTCTCGACGCATCCGCATTGGGATCACCTGCTGTGGCACGCCGGGCTCGGCACGGCGCCCCGCTATGGCACGGCTCGCTGCGCGGCCACTGTCCAGGATCGGCTCTCGGGCGGGGTGGAAGCGGTCGCAAAGGCCGCCGGCATCCCCGAACAGGTACCGCTGGACCTGCTCGGCCTCATCACCGGCCTGCCCGCCGGGACGGCGCAGATTCCCTGGGACGGCCCACAGGTCCGCATCCTGGAGCATCAAGCCCATGCCCCGGGCCATGCGGCGCTGCTGATCGAGGAACACAGGGTCCTCGTCGCCGGCGACATGCTCTCCGACGTCTTGATCCCGATGCTCGACCTGAACGCCGCCGACCCGATCGAGGACTACCTCGCCGCGCTGGGCCTGATCGAGGGCGTGGCGGGCAACGTAGATGTCTTCATCCCCGGCCACGGGTCCGCCGGCGGAGCCGATCAGGTACACGCGCGGATCGAGCAGGATCGGGCGTACGTGCACGCCCTGCGCGACGCCCGCGCTCCCGGCGACCCGCGGATCGGCCCATCGGCCAAGGACGGCTGGGACTGGGTGGCCAGCGTCCACGAAGGTCAACTCCAGCGCCTCGCCCAACGACGCGAGCGCGACGGGGCGCCCAGCTGACGACCGGTGTGCGACATGACGCCAAGAGGGCCGGTGGGCATGCAACCCCTGCGGAGCGGATCTCGTTCTGATAGGTGTGACACCGTCAGAGGAGCGGGACTTCGCGGAGTTCGTGCAGGCCCATGGGGACCGGTTGCTGCGGTTCGCGCGGTTGCTCGTGCCGGATGCCGCCGAGGCCGAGGACGTCCTGCAGACCGCCCTGCTGCGGTTGACCAGGCACTGGTCGAGGCATCTGGCATCCCCGGAGGCGTACGTCCGGGCCACGCTGGTGAACCTGGCCAAGGACCGCAGCCGGCGCAGCTATCTCGTCCCCGTCCCCGTGCAGACCGACCCGGACCTGTCGAACGCCGGGCCGGATCACGCCGAGGCGATCGTGGCCCGGGCGCATCTCGACCAGATCCTTGCCGCCCTTCCTCCGAGACAGCGGGTGGCGGTCGTGCTGCGCGTCATCGAGGGACTCAGTGAAGCCGAGACGGCGGCCATCATCGGGTGCTCGCCAGGAACGGTCAAGAGCAACCTCGCGCGCGGGCTCCTGAAGGTCCGCACCGCCCTGAAATCCTCCCTTGCCTCCGTTGAGGAGACCGCGTCATGACCACGATGCTGCCCTCGCCGGACGCTGCGGCCGAGGAACTGCGCAGGCTGGCGTCGGCGGCCGCGCCGGCGGTGCGCGCCCGGCCCGACCTGGCCCGGATCGTCCTCGACCGCGCCCGCCGCCAGCAGCGCACACGGCGCCTGGGCAACGTGACGGCCGGCGTCGGCGGCGGTCTCGTGGTGCTGACCACGCTGGCAGCGGCCAACCTGCTCGGCCGGGGCGACTACCTGACCGTCACCGAACCGAGCGCCGCCATGACGCCCACCATCCAGGTGGGCGAGCGCGTCCTGCTCGACAAGCGGCTGTCACCCGCCCGCGGAGATGTCGTCGTCGTGCACCTCGCCCGTGACGGTCGCACGTACGACGCCATGATGCGGGTCGCCGCCCTCTCCGGCGACACGATCGGATGCCCGGCCGGCCCGACCGGGCGGTGCGAGGCGGTCGTCGTCAACGGCACAGCGGTGCCCGAGCCGTACCTCGGCGCGACGGTGACCGACCCGTTCCCCACCTCCACGGTGCCGGATCGCATGATCTTCCTCCTCGGCGACAACCGCGCCGTCGCGAGCGACTCTCGCGTCATCGGGCCGGTCCGGGGCACCGACGTTCGCGGCGTGGCTGTGCAGATCGAGGACGACAATGGTCGGGTCCGGGTCGTTCCGGGCGCCCCGGTCCACCACGGCCCCGGCGGCGGCGACGACGTCGATCCGGCCGGCCCGGTCCCCCCGGCAGTGGTCGGGACGCCCTGACAGGAAGCCCCGTTGACGCCCGGTCAGGAGGCTTCGGCCTGGTCCCGGGGGTGGACGGCCCTGGTGGTGTTGCGGCGGCGGTGCCGTTCGGCGGCGAGGCCGCCGATGGTGAGCACCAGCAGCGTGGCCAGCGCCGCCCAGAACGGCCAGGCGCCGGGCCGCCAGCCGTAGGCGCCGACGGTCACGTAGGCGGTGGTGGTCGGCAGGATGCCGATCGCCGTGCCGGCGGTGAAGTCGCGCAGCCGTACCGAGGTGAGCCCGGCGAGGTAGTTGACCGCGGTGAACGGCACGATCGGGATGAGCCGGGTGAGCACGATCGCGCGCATGCCGCGGCCCGCCAGCATGGTGTCCAGGCGGTCGAGGTGGCCCCCGGTGAGCCATCGCACCGTGTCGCGGCCGAGCACCCGGCCGAGGTAGAACGCGGCCACCGCGCCGAGCAGCGCCCCGGCGACGACGATGAGGACACCGGGCGCCAGGCCGAACAGGGCCCCGGCGGCCAGGGTGAACACGGTCTTCGGCAGCGGTGACAGCGACACCACGGCGTAGAGCACGCCGAAGGCCACCGGCGCCCACCAGCCGAGCGCGATGATGTTGCTGCGCAGCTGCTGCGGGTCGGGCACCCCGACGAGGACGGCGGCCGTCACGAGCACGGCCAGCAACGCGACGAGGCCGGCCGCACGCAGCATCCCGGCGCGAACGGTCATGATCCCATCATGCCGCCCCGCGCCGTCGCTCGGCACCTCGTGGAGACGCCCGGTGGCCGGCTCACCCCTTGGAACGACCGGTGGTGGCAACGACATGGGGCAGTCGGCGCAGGTGCAGCCGACGAGGGTGTCGCTCAGCGCACCGCGTCTCGCAGACCGCTACAACGGCCAGTCCTCCTCGGCCGCGGCGCGGATGTCGATCTCCTCCGCGCGGGCCTCGGGGTCGCGGCGGAACTCCGAGCGGCCCGGCGTCAGGCGCAGGACGATCTCGGCGCCGTTCCAGTCGGTGGTGATGGTCGCGGTGCCGCGGTCCTCGCCGTCCATGAACTCGGCGAGGCCGCGCGCGATCGTGCACGCCCAGACCAGCGACGGCAGCCGGAAGTCCACGCGGCCGGCGAAGTCGAGGGCGAGCGACCCGGTGGCCTCGTCGTAGCGCAGCGTGAGCTCGTCGTCGTCCAGCAGCGCGCGCAGGACGGTCGCGTAGTCGCCGTCGAGCCAGCCGTCGCACTCCGCGATGGCGTCGGGCAGCTCGTCCGGGCTCTGGTCCGGCATGGCGGCGAACAGGCCGGCCCAGTCCGGCTCGGGCCAGTCCGCGGCCTGCTTGACCGGCGAGTCCAGGAACTCGCGCAGCCGTGGCTCCGCGATGACGGCCGCCGCCGCCAGCATGACTGTCTCGGACATCGCAAGACCTCCCGGGGCGAAGCCTACGGGGCGGTTCAGGCGAAGGCCGGCGGCTGGCCGATGGCCTCCAGGACCGACAGCCGCAGGTCGCCGTCGGGGTTGGCCGGT
Organism: Dactylosporangium sp. NPDC051485; assembly: GCF_040682015.1. Classification (NCBI taxonomy): domain Bacteria; kingdom Bacillati; phylum Actinomycetota; class Actinomycetes; order Micromonosporales; family Micromonosporaceae; genus Dactylosporangium; species Dactylosporangium sp. NPDC051485. The sequence goes on along the minus strand of NZ_JBFAZW010000151.1, from coordinate 11,065 downwards.
TAATCGGTTGAACCGGGGTCGCCGGCGGGTTCATGGTGGGCGGATGCGGGTCACGTTCATCAGGTTCGCCGACCACGAGTGGGGCTACGTGACCATCGCGCGCGACGACGGCGTGGTCTACCGCATGAACACCGGCCCGATCACCGGTGCGACGCCGCACGACCTGGTCCACTACACCGTCGAGGACGCGTTGCGCATCCCGGACGGCATCTGGGGCTCGATCGCGGGCGGGGTGGTCTTCCGCAGCATGCACCACGTCTCGGGCCGCCGCCCGCCGCACGCCGCCGAGCGGTCCAAGGAGCTGATCCGCGAGCACCGCGAGCTGCTGCGGCGGGCCGAGCACATCGGCGGCCTGTGCGAGCGCGCGGCGGCGTTGCCGGAGACGGACCTGGCGCGGTTCGCGGCGCGGGAGCCGTCCATGCCGCTGACGGCCGGACAGCTCGGCACGGCCGCGGCGGCGCTGCGCGCGGCGCACGAGCGCTGGTCGGCCCTCGCCGTGGGCGAGACGCTGGAGTTGCAGTGGCCGCGGTACCGCTCGATCAGGACAGCAGCGGGGACGCCTGCGCCGACGGGGCGACCGGAACGATCTCGAAGTCGACGAGGTCGCTCCACCGGGCGACCCACGCCATCAGCGCGGTGACGTCCGCGCACTCCATGAGCTGGAAGCAGCGGGCGCAGTCGGCGGAGACCCAACTGTCGACGTACCGCAACCCCTCGGGCAGCATCCGGCCCTGCGCCCGGGCCCGCTCGTAGACCGGCCGGGCCTGCCCGCCGCGAAAGCGCTCGATCACCATGAACAGCACGGACCCAACGTAGCGACCGGGTCCCGGACGACCACCCCACCGTCGCCGTCCGGGACCCGGGCGTTTCTGGGCGCCCGCTCGGACGCCATGCGCGATGTAACAGATGAAACGTACTGTAACATCGCAGGGCATCAGCAAACCGCTGCTTGGATTAACTGTCAAGAGTCCTTAGAGAAGCCGAATGCTCTTGATCATGAAACGGGGGGTGTGACGATGGCCGGCCACCGGCGCGTCACGGTGCGCGACATCGCCGCCGAGACCGGCCTGTCGATCGCCACCGTCTCGCGCGCGCTCAACGACCACCAGGCGGTCACCCCCGCCACCCGGGCACTCGTCCACGAGGCGGCCGACCGGCTGCGCGCCCGCATCGGCCTGAGCGGCAAGCCCAAGGGCGGCACCGTCTTCGTGCGCTGCCCGTACGTGCTCACCGACTACTTCGGCCTCATCGTCTCCTCGATCGCCGAGACCCTCACGCTGCACGGCCGCCAGCTCGTCCTCACCGCCGGCGAGGCCGCCCAGCGCACGCCGCTGCTCGCCGACCTCGACGGCCGCGAAGGCCTCACCGGCGTCATCGTCATCCTGCCGCCCGAACCCGGCGACGACCTCGTCGAGCTGCAGCGGCGCCGGATGCCCTTCGTCGTCGTCGACCCCCGCACCACGCTGCCCCGCGACATCGTCTCCGTCTCCGCCGCCCACTTCGCCGGCGCCCGCCGCCTCACCGGGCACCTCGTCGCGCTCGGCCACCGCCGCATCGGCGTGATCGGCGGCCCGACCGAATGGCTGGCCAGCGACGCCCGCCTGGCCGGCCACAACGCCGCCCTCGCCGACGTCGGCGTGCTGCCCGCCGCCGAGCTGCTGCGCAGCGTCGAGCCGACCACCGACCGGGGCCACCGCGCCGCCGGTGAGCTGCTGGACCTGCCGGCACCCCCGACCGCCCTGGTCTGCTTCAACGACAAGGCCGCGGTCGGCGCGCTGCAGGCCGCCGCCGAGCGCGGCCTGAAGGTGCCGGACGACCTCTCCCTCACCGGCTTCGACGACCTGGACCTGGCCCGGGCCACCGGCCTGACCACGATCCGCCAGCCGCTGCAGGAAATGGGCCGGATGGCGGTCTCGCTCCTGGTCCGCCTCCTGGAGCAGCACGAGCTGGACGCCCTGCACATCGAGCTGGCCACCGAGCTCGTGGTGCGCTCCTCCACCGCGCCGCCCCCGGTGCGATCCTGAGACGCATGACGCGTCCCCGCCTCTGGTTCCTCCTGCACCACCGCCCGGGCCCGGCCGCCGAGCCCGGCGTACGCCCCATGGACCAGCCCCTCTTCGCCGAGCACCTGGCGTTCCTGCGGCGCCGGGCCGAGGACGGCACCCTCGTCGCCGCCGGCCCCCTGGAGGACACCGACACCCGCGAAGGTGAGGGCATCACCATCCTGGCCGCGGCAACCCTGGAAGAGGCCCGCCGCCTCGCCGAGCAGGACGACGAGTCGGTACGGTCCGGCCTCCTCGCGGTGACCGTCCGCACATGGACCGTCGTCATGGCCCCCGTCCTGCCACCGGAAGGGTGAGGCGGATCCCGCCGATTCTTCGCCCTCCAATGTGACCGCCGGGACACCTGCGGCACCGCTTGGCTGATCCTCATGTCGAGAACCACCTGGAAAATCTTGTTCGCCACGGCCGGCTGCGCCGTGTGCCTTGTCTTCGGGCCGGGCGCCCTGGCCGCCTGGTCGGCCCAGCCTCCGGCCAACGCGGCGCAGGGCGACCCGACGTGGACGTGGGACCACACACCGACGAAGACCCCGACCAGAACTCCCACGAAGTCGCCGTCGAAGTCGCCTTCCAAGTCCCCGTCGCAGTCGCCGTCGCAGTCGCCGTCCAAGTCGCCGTCGCAGTCGCCGTCCAAGTCCCCGTCGCAGTCGCCGTCCCACACGGTGACGCCCACCCCGACGTCCACCAGCCTGCCGGTCACCGGCGGCACCAGCGGCCAGACCGTCGGCACCCTCGCCGTGGCCGGGGTCGCCACCGTCGGCCTCGGCATCGCGATGCGGCGGGTCGCGCGGCGACGTTCCCACGGCGACGCCTGAGCGCGGCTCACCGAGCCGCGACCCGATAGGGCGCAGCGGCCCGGGCGTCCAGCCACGCCCGGGCCCGCCAGGCCTGCGCGGGCTCAACCGGCCAGCACGTCGGCGGCGGCCTTGCGGGCCGGGTTGTTGACGCCCCAGGCCGCGTCCGGATGCACCCGGTTGGTCAGCAGCACCAGGATCGCCTTGCGCCGCGGGTCGATGACGATCGACGTGCCGGTGAAGCCGGTGTGCCCGAAGGCGCCGCGCCCGGCCAGCCGCCCCATGTACCACGCCTGGTCGACGTCGACCCCGAGCCCGTGCGCGGCCGCCGGCCCGAACCGGGCGTTGGCGTTGGTCCGCATGAGCTCCACAGTCGACGGTTGCAGCAGTGCCCCGCCGCCGTCCAGCAGTGCCCGCCCGAACAGCGCCACGTCAGACGCGGTCGAGAACAGGCCCGCGTGACCGGACACACCGCCGAACGCTGCCGCCGACGGATCGTGGACGGTACCGCGCAGCGCGCCCTCCGTCGCCGCGATCCGCGACAGCAGCGCGCCCGGAGGGATGAAACCCGTGTCGGCCATGCCGAGCGGCGCCGCGATCTGCCTGCGCACCAGCATGTCGAGCCGCTCCCCGGCCAGCGCGGTGACGATCGCGCCGAGGGCGATGAAGTTCTGGTCGGCGTACAGGAACCCGGAACCCGCCGGCGCGACGGGCGCCTCCCGCAGCACGTGCTCGAGCCGCTCGGCCGGCGTGTCCCCGGCCAGCGGCGTGTCCTTGGACAGCCCGGACGTGTGGGTGAGCAGCATCCGCACCGTGATCCCTGGCTTGTCCACAAAGGACGCCAGGTACCGCGCCGCCGGCGCGTCCAGCTCCAGCCACCCCCGCTCCACGAGCCGCAGCGCCAGCACCGCCGTGAACATCTTCGTCAGCGACGCCAGGTCGTACATCGTGTCCGTCCGGGCCGGCACCCGCGCGTCCGCGGGCAGCTCCACCCGGTCCGCCCCGTACCGCACCGCGTCCCCGGCCGCGAAGTGCGCCGCCACCCGCCCGTCAACGGCCGCGAAGGCGACCGCACCCGGGTACATCGGATGCGCGGGACGCTCGGGCGTGGGCCGCAGGTACCGTCCGACCGCCGCCCGCAGCCCGGCGTCGAACCGGCTGACCGGCGGCTCCTTCCACGGCGCCGGCAGCCCGACCGGAATCGACCAGGCCTGGCTGACCGGCGACGGCTGCGCCGATGGACCCGCCGGCAACGGCGCCCGCCGCCGCGGCCCGCACCCGGCCAGCACCGCCGCCGCCCCGCCGAGCGCGAGCACCCGGCGACGGCTGAGCGTCACCTGGGCGCGCGAACGGTCTCGTACACGGCCGCGATGTCCTCGCCCCCGAGCCCGCGCGCGATCGCCGCCTCGAAGACCGCCCGGGCCGCGTCCACAATGGACGAATCGACCCCGACCAGCCCGGCCAGCTCCGCCACGAGCCCCGCGTCCTTGGCCGCCCCCTCGACCGGGAACGCCACCGGATACTCACGCCCCAGCATGAGCGGCGTCTTCATGTGCGCGTACCCCATGTCGAGCGGCCCGCCGGCGATGAGCGACAGGAAGTCCACCCCGAGCGCATCCGCGAGCGCCACGCTCTGCGCCAGCGCCGCCACGTTGGTCACCACCCAGCTGTTGACGACGAGCTTGACCCGGCTCCCCCGCCCGGCCGCCCCGCACCACGTCACCTTGGCCGCGATCGGCCCGGCCAGCTCCTCGACCCGCGCCCGGACCTCCTCCGGCCCGGAGGCCAGTACATTGAGCTTGCCCTGCTCCGCCGGGCCGCGGGTGCCGAGGACGGGGGCGTCGACGTACACCAGGCCAAGCTCCTCGGCCAGACCCCCGAGCGCGTCCGCCCCGGCCGCCCCCACGGTGCTCAGCTGCAGCCAGAGCGCCCCCGCGGTCAGGCCGGGCGCGGCCGCCCGCATGACCGACTCCACCGACTCGGCGTCAAACAGCATGGTGACCACGGTGTCGGCCCCCGCGACCGCCTCCGCCGCACTGTCCGCCACGAAGGCCCCGTCCTCGGCCAGCGGCTCGGCATTGGCCCGGGTACGGTTCCACACCCGCACCTCCTGACCGGCCCTGAGCCAGTTCCGCGCCACACCGGCGCCCATGATTCCGGTGCCCAGCACTGCCAGTGTCATGCTGCGATCGTTGCACGCCGCCCGGGCCCGGCCGCCACCACCTGGCGCGCCCCGAAGGTGCTCAATGCCACATCCAGCAGCGGCAACACGCTCCGGGCGGCCCCGGCCAGTCTTGTCCACCATCCCGGCATACGCGGGAACCGCTACGCAGGAGTGCCGACGAGGAACAGCATCCAAGGATCATCCCGCATGCGCGGGGAGCACACCAGGTAGAGCGTGCCGGCTGCGTACCGGGCCCAGGGGCCATCCCCGCGTACGCGGGGAGGGTCAGGTCGAGGTCGTTGACCACGGTGCGCCACAGGGGACCATCCCCGCGTGCGCGGGGAGCATCTCGGCGACGCGATCACCAAGATGGGCGTGCCGGGACCATCCCCGCGTGCGCGGGGAGCACTTCGGCGAGGTGGACTTCATCACGTTCAGTGTCGGACCATCCCCGCGTGCGCGAGGAGCACCCGACCCGGTCCGTGCCGCGCAGGCCCTGCAGGGGACCATCCCCGCGTGCGCGGGGAGCACGGTGGGTTCCCGGAGCCCGGCGGGGGCGTGGTGGGACCATCCCCGCGTGCGCGGGGAGCACGCGGGCCGGCCGAACCCGTTGCTGCCGAAGGCGGGACCATCCCCGCGTGCGCGGGGAGCACGCGGGCCGGCCGAACCCGTTGCTGCCGAAGGCGGGACCATCCCCGCGTGCGCGGGGAGCACCTCACTGCCGCTACGGGAACCCTGCTCGCAACGGGACCATCCCCGCGTGCGCGGGGAGCACGGGGAGTACCGGCGGGGCGTCTCGTACCGCATGGGACCATCCCCGCGTGCGCGGGGAGCACCTGTGCAGGCCGCGGAGCACGTCGGCCTCCGCGGGACCATCCCCGCGTGCGCGGGGAGCACAGGACCTGGATCTGGTTGAGGATGGCGCCGACGGGACCATCCCCGCGTGCGCGGGGAGCACGGCCAGAACAGTGTCCCCCCGGAGGTCAGCATGGGACCATCCCCGCGTGCGCGGGGAGCACAGCATCGCCCGGTCCCGCACCCCGGCCGGGGTGGGACCATCCCCGCGTGCGCGGGGAGCACACGGTGGACGCCTACGTCGATGCGCTCGCCGCGGGACCATCCCCGCGTGCGCGGGGAGCACGCCGCCACTTTGCGGGCCAGCTGACGGGGGCGGGGACCATCCCCGCGTGCGCGGGGAGCACGGCGCATCCCGTCACCCTTCTAGGCGATTGACAGGACCATCCCCGCGTGCGCGGGGAGCACGACGTAGTTGACTGGGCAGACCTCGGGCCCGAAGGACCATCCCCGCGTGCGCGGGGAGCACTACGACTGGAAAACGTAGGTCGGGTCCAGGGTGGGACCATCCCCGCGTGCGCGGGGAGCACCAGCAGGCCAAACAGCTCGGCCTCGCCATGGCGGGACCATCCCCGCGTGCGCGGGGAGCACGTAGGCATCCATGATCCCCTCGGCCTGGACCCAGGACCATCCCCGCGTGCGCGGGGAGCACTTCTTCGGGTCATTCCATACCGTCGACGCCGACGGACCATCCCCGCGTGCGCGGGGAGCACGACATCGGGGCCATGGCCCGCGACGGCATCCAGGGACCATCCCCGCGTGCGCGGGGAGCACTCGACGTTCTCGAACTTGATGGACTGGAAGGCGGGACCATCCCCGCGTGCGCGGGGAGCACTACGTGGCGGGCATCAACCCGAGCGGCACGCTGGGACCATCCCCGCGTGCGCGGGGAGCACCCGCCCGGCGGTGACCCGGGCCACGTGATGTTGGGACCATCCCCGCGTGCGCGGGGAGCACGGGTCGTAGCTGCTCACCGATAGGCGGTGCAGCGGACCATCCCCGCGTGCGCGGGGAGCACGCTTTCGCCGGCGGCGGCGTCGGGGCTGGGGCCGGACCATCCCCGCGTGCGCGGGGAGCACGTTTTTCCCCTTTCCGGGAAATGCGGTGAGTGCGGGACCATCCCCGCGTGCGCGGGGAGCACATCACCAGTGCGTCGAGTGCGGCCACCGGCGCGGGACCATCCCCGCGTGCGCGGGGGTGGTCCGACGCGCATCAGCTGCCGGCCGATGCCGGTACCACGCTCCCCGCGCACGCGGGGGTGGTCCCCGGGGCGGCACAAGGGATCTGGGCGCTCTGCAATGCTCCCCGCGCACGCGGGGGTGGTCCGGCGTTCCAGGTGTCCGCGCGGGGAACGGGGTCATGCTCCCCGCGCACGCGGGGGTGGTCCTCCGATTCGGAAATCGACACGGAAATCGGGTACATGCTCCTCGCGCACGCGGGGGTGGTCCGTTATGGCCGTAGCCGCTCCACCGTGCCGGCGTATGCTCCCCGCGCACGCGGGGGTGGTCCCGGTCCCTGGCCCGCGCCCAGCAGGATGCGCAAATGCTCCCCGCGCACGCGGGGGTGGTCCGGCCACGGCGAACACCACCTCGGACCGGCTCCTATGCTCCCCGCGCACGCGGGGGTGGTCCCGGCCGCAGCTGGACCGGGGCGTTCTTGCCCCCATGCTCCCCGCGCACGCGGGGGTGGTCCATCGAGCAGATCGCCAAGGAAGACCGGCTCCGCATGCTCCCCGCGCACGCGGGGGTGGTCCGTTGAACGTCTCGTCGGCCATGCACAGCAGCGCATGCTCCCCGCGCACGCGGGAGTGGTCCACCGTGTGGCTGTCGTCGCCGGTGGTCGAGTACATGCTCCCCGCGCACGCGGGGGTGGTCCCGAGGAGCTGGCCGCCTGGGGCGAGGGGGCCGCATGCTCCCCGCGCGCGCGGGGTTGGTCCGCAGCGGCGGCGCGTTGTCCACCCAGGTCGCGCATGCTCCCCGCGCACGCGGGGGTGGTCCGGAGCACGCGTCGATGATCCGCCGCCGGTCGCTATGCTCCCCGCGCACGCGGGAGTGGTCCCGCGTCGCCCGCGGTGACCGGGTTGGCGGTCACATGCTCCCCGCGCACGCGGGGGTGGTCCCACCGGCTCACCGACTGGACTGCCAAGCTCGGCGTGCTCCCCGCGCACGCGGGGTGGTCCCAGCCCCTTGCAGTTGATCAGGTTCGCCTGGCCGTGCTCCCCACGCACGCGGGTGTGGTCCGTCTGCAACATGTTCGCGCAAAATCGGCCGCCGTGCTCCCCGCGCACGCGGGGGTGGTCCGCCGGTTGCCAACATTGCCGGGTCGTGGACGTTGTGCTCCCCGCGCACGCGGGGGTGGTCCGAGAGGTGGAGAACCGTGGGTAGGTGGGGAGACGTGCTCCCCGCGCACGCGGGGGTGGTCCGGACGCCGGCGCCACCTGGGAGCAGATCGGCGCGTGCTCCCCGCGCACGCGGGGGTGGTCCGCGCTGGCAGCAGGGCGCCAGGAACCGCGTCTAATGCTCCCTGCGCACGCGGGGGTGGTCCTCCGTCACTGATCGCGTTCAGCTCGGCGAGCGTATGCTCCCCGCGCACGCGGGGGTGGTCCCGAATACCGGTCTGACATCGTCGGCGAGCGAGCATGCTCCCCGCGCACGCGGGGGTGGTCCCCCCTCCCACACGTGGGCCGGGGACGGATTTTTATGCTTCCCGCGCACGCGGGGGTGGTCCCGGAGCCACGTCCAGCAGCGTTTCCGGCACCCAATGCTCCCCGCGCACGCGGGGGTGCTCCCACCGCAGGCGGCCCGGAAAACCGCGAAAACTTGTGCTCCCCGCGCATGCGGGGGTAGTCCCGGCAGCTCGGCGTCGACCCGCAGCACGGCCGTGTGCTCCCCGCGCATGCGGGGGTGATCCCGCCGAGTTCGTCGCGGCCTATAAGGCGGCCAAGTGCTCCTCGCGCATGCGGGGTGGTCCCGTCTACAACGCGGTCAAGCTGACCGACAAGCATTGCGCCCCGCCTATGCGGGGGTAGTCTCACGTCCGCTACGCCATCGAGATCGTTGTAGTCGTGCTCCCCGCGTATGCGAGGGATGGTCCGGTCCCGTCGTCGCGGCTCGCGGCGGTGGACGCGTGCACGCCACGCATGCGGGGGTGGTCCCGAAACATCGCTCGCCCGGCGCTGCTCCTCCCAGGGCTCCCCGCGCATGCGGGGATGGACCGGCGGTGATGAACGTTCGGCTCAAGGGGTGGTAGTGCCCCCCGCCCGCGCGAGGCGTCCCGATTCGGCAGGCCACTCAGCATGAGTCATAGGGTGCTCTCGTCGCGCGGCATCGGCGCCCGTCGCGGATCGGACCGGCCATGATGCGCTTCCCGCGCACGCAGGGGTGGTTCCAACTTCGTCCACCTGCCGCCGATGCGTCGTCGCCTGATCCACTCTCGGCGCGCGGGCCGAGATTCCCTGCCAGGCGAAGAGCTTCTTGCAATGGCACCCGTCAATATAGAACATGAGCGATATGAGACGACTCACCTCCACCATCGCGCTCGGGGCCGCGGCGATCGCCGTCACATTGGCCGTGCCCACCGCCGCGCACGCGGCCACGATCAGTCAGCCGTTCGCCGCCAACTCCGGTGACAGCTGCCACTACGGGTCCACGTCGGGCACGCTGACCTGGACGATCGGGCCCTCTCCCCTGCCCGCGGGCGGCGTCCCGGTCTCCGGCAAGGTCTCCGACCGGCCGCTGCCGGCCGATCCCGGCGCCATCTGCCTCAGTGACGGGTATTCCAGCACCGTCACGTTCACCGCGTACAGCGGCACGGTCGTGGCCGACCAGCAGAGCCGCACGGCCGACAACGGCACGATCAGTTTCAGCTTCACCCTGGCCGCCGGGTCGGACAGGAAGCCGGTGAGCCGCATCGTCGTGCAGGTCTGCCGCAACCCCGTCGTCACCCTGCCGCCGAGCTACTGCGGCCCGGCGGTGACCTATCCGGCGCCGACCGCCTGAGCCGGTTGCCCCCCAGTTGCCAGCCGTCGTGACCCGGCGGCTGGCAGCGCACAGAGGCGGTCAGCAGACCAGGATGCCGGTGGTCCGGAACTGGTCGCGGACCCGGTCGATCGTTGCAGCGTCGGGTGGCGCTGTGTCCTGCAGCGGGAACGGGATGCCGAGCCGCTGGTACTTGGCCGCGCCCAGCCGGTGGAACGGCAGGACGTCGATGCGTTCCACGTTGCCCAGCGCCGCCGCGAAGCCCGCCACGCCGTCCACCTCGGACGGGTCGTCGGTGTAGCCGGGGACGAGGACGTAGCGGATCCATACGGGGGTGCCGCGCTCGGCCAGCCGGCGGGCGAAGGTCAGGGTCGGGGCGATGTTGCCGCTGGTGAGTCGGTGGTAGCGCTGCGGGTCCCAGGCCTTGATGTCGAGCAGGACCAGGTCGGTGGCGTCCAGCAGGGCGTCGGTGGCCCGGGCGCCCAGCGCGCCGGAGGTGTCCAGCGCGGTGTGCAGGCCGAGTGCCTTGGCGCCGGTCAGCAGGTCGTGGGTGAACTGCGGCTGCAGCAGGGGCTCCCCGCCGCTGACCGTGAACCCTCCGCCGGCGATGCGCACGAAGTCGGCGAAGCCGGCGAGTTTGAGCAGGACCGTCTCGGCCGTCGTGGGCTCGCCGTCGCGCATGTGCCAGGTGTCGGGGTTCTGGCAGTACAGGCAGCGCAGCGGGCACCCGGCCAGGAACGCGACGAAGCGTTCCCGGCCCGTCGACCCCGGTGGAGAGGTCCCAGGAGTGCAGGCGGTTCATCGTGCGCCGTGGAAGGTGCGGTTGACCACGTCGCGTTGCTGCTCCGGGGTCAGCTTGACGAAGTTGACCGCGTACCCCGACACGCGGATCGTCAGCTGGGGGTACTTTTCCGGGTGCGCCATCGCGTCGAGCAGCGTGGCCCGGTCGAGCACGTTGACGTTGAGGTGGAAGCCGCCGGCCCGGGTGTAGGCGTCGAGGAGGCCGGCGAGGTTGCCGATTCGTTCCTCGTCGCTGCGGCCGAGGCCGTCGGGGGTGACGGTGCTGGTGAGGGAGATGCCGTCGCGGGCCGAGGCGTAGGGCAGTTTGGCCACCGATAGTGCCGAGGCGGCCATGCCGTGCGCGTCGCGGCCGTTCATCGGGTTGGCGCCGGGCGCGAACGGCTCACCGGCGCGGCGGCCGTCCGGGGTGTTGCC
>NZ_JBFAZW010000150.1:0-21209 GCF_040682015.1 Dactylosporangium sp. NPDC051485 | reverse complement strand
GACCGGCCGGACGATCGCGGCGGCGGTCAACGGCACCAACCCGCCGTTGTTCGCCCGGTCCGATGCGACCGGCAAGATGGAGCTCTACACCGGCAGCCGGGCCGGCACATTCGAGGCGGGCGTGCTGGTGCCGGCCAATGACGCCGGCCCGGTCGGGGCGGTCCTGCCAGTGCCGGTCAGCGACGCCGGCGGCTGGGCCGGCCCGCTCGGGGCGGGCGTGCCGGTGCCGGTCAGTGACGCTGGCACGGTCGGGCCGGGCACGCCGGTGCCGGTGGGGCCGCCGACGAAGACCGGCTCCGGCGGGGCGAAGCCGTTGAAGTGGGAGGCGTAGCTCAGCGTGTAGGCGCCGGCGGAGCCGATGTACAGGCGGTCGCCGACCTCGATGGTGGAGGGCAGGCCGACGCCGTGGAACATGGTGTCGGAGCTGTCGCAGGACGGGCCGGTGACGGTGAACGGCAGGTGCGGCACCAGGGCGTGGTCGGTGCGGGAGGTCCACAGCGGGAACCGCCACTGCTGCACGGCCTGCTGGGTCTCCATCATGCCGTTGTAGGCGCCGACGTCGACGTACAGCCAGTGCTCCCCGGCCCGCACCGCGCGGCCCAGCACGGTGGTGACCATGACGGCGCTCTCGGCGACGAGGTGCCGGCCGGGCTCGGCCGCCAGCAGCGCCGGACGGTACGGCAGCAGCTGCGCCAGCGCCGCGTTGACGGTGGCGGCGATCCGGTCCAGGGAGGGGACCTGTTCGACGTACCGTGCCGGAAAGCCGCCGCCGAGGTCGAGCATCTGCAGCTCGACGCCGTCCTCGGCCAGGGCCGCCATGAGCTGGCCGGCGGTGGCGATGGCCTGGCGCCAGGCGCTGGTGGTGGCGCACTGGGAGCCGACGTGGAAGGTGATGCCGTAGGGGCGCAGGCCGAGCTCGCGGGCCAGCAGCAGCAGCGCCCGGGCCTCGTGGGCCTCGGCGCCGAACTTGCGCGACAGCGGGAACAGGCTGGCCGAGTCGTCGACCCGCAGCCGGATGTAGACGGCGGCGCCCGGGGCGTACCGGGCGAGCTTGTGCAGTTCGCCCTCGGAGTCGAAGCCGAAGCGCCACAGGCCGGCCTCGCGGGCCTCGACGATCGCCGCGGGCGGTTTGACCGGGTTGCTGTACAACACCTCGGACGCCGCGACGCCGAGCCGTTGCAGCATGCGCAGCTCGCCGGCGGAGGCGACCTCGAAGCCGCAGCCCAGCGCCGCGAGGGTGCCCAGGACGTCGCCGGCGGCGTTGCACTTCATCGCGTAGAACGTCGACACGCCGGGGATGGCGGCGGTGAAGGCGGTGTAGCGCTCGGCGACCGTCGCGAGGTCCACGGCCAGGAACGGCGTCGCCGCCTCCAGCCCCGCCAGGGCCCGGGGGGCGAGGGCGGCGGGCCAGTGGGCGGGCAGGTCGAGGCGGGTCTGATCGGCGAGGGCAGCCGTCATCGAAGCGGTCTCCTAACTGCGCGCTGCTCGGTCCCGTCAAGGCTGGAGGCGCCCGGGAGCGGGCCCGGGTCATATGCGGTTGCGGACGGTTCAGGCGGGGCTCGGGTCGGGTGCGGTTGCCGGACGGTTCAGGCGGCCAGGGCGGCGGGGTCGCGCAGCAGCAGCCCCGCCTCGGCGGCCGGCAGCGGCTTGGAGAAGTAGTAGCCCTGGGCCAGGTCGCAGCCCATCCGGCGCAGGGCCAGGAACTGGGCGTACTGCTCGATGCCCTCGGCCACGGTGCCCATCCCGAGGCTCTGCCCCAGCTGCACGATCGTGCGGGCCAGCGCCGAGTCCGGGGCGTCGCCGCTGAGCCGCTCCACGAACGAGCGGTCGATCTTGAGCGTGTCGACCGGGAAGCGGCGCAGGTAGGCCAGCGACGAGTACCCGGTGCCGAAGTCGTCGATGGCCAGCCGCACGCCGATGTCCTTGAGGCTGAGCAGCACGGCGAGGTTCTCCTCGGTGTCGGTCATGAGCACGCTCTCGGTCATCTCCAGGCACAGCCGCTCGGCCGGCAGTCCGGTCGTGGCGAGCACGGAGGCGACGATCGCCGGCAGGTCCGGCTGGTCGAACTGGCGGCCGGAGACGTTCACCGCCATGGTCATCGGCCGCTCGGCCGCGCCCAGGCCCCACTCGACCGCCTGCCGGCACGCCTCGGCGAGGACCCACCGGCCCAGTGGCCGGATCAGGCCGGTCGACTCGGCGAGGGGGATGAAGTCGGCCGGGCTGATCATGCCGCGGGCCGGGTGGCGCCACCGCACGAGCGCCTCGAAGCCGACGATGTCGCCGGTGCGCAGCTCGATCGTCGGCTGGTAGTGCAGTTCCAGCTCGCCGCCGCTGTCCAGGGCCCGGCGCAGGTCCGCGGCCAGCTGCAGGCGCTCGACGAGGCCCGAGTGCATCTGCGGGTCGTAGCGGGCGAACTGCCCCGAGCCGGCGGATTTCGCGCGGTACATCGCCAGGTCCGCGTTGCGCATCAGCTGGTCGGCGTCGCGGGCGTCGGGCCCGGTCAGGGCGATGCCGATGCTGCCCTGCACGTGGATCTCCTGGTTCTCGACCACGAACTGCTCGTCGAGCGCGGCGATGATCCGGGTGGCCAGCCCGTCGGCGTCGCGCGGCCCGGCGACGCGGTCGATGAGCACCGCGAACTCGTCGCCGCCGAAGCGGGCCACCGTGTCGCCGTCGCGCACGGCGGCGCCGAGCCGGCGGGCGACCTGGACGAGCAGGTGGTCGCCGGCGGCGTGGCCGAGGCTGTCGTTGACCTCCTTGAACCCGTCGAGGTCCAGGAACAGGATCGCCACGTCGTCGCGGCGGCCCAGCGCCGCCTCCAGCCGGTCCTTGAACAGCGCCCGGTTGGCGAGCTTGGTCAGCGCGTCGTGGAACGCCTCGTGGACGAGCTGGTCCTCGAGCTGCTTGCGCTCGGAGATGTCGCGGGAGTTGAGCACGATGCCGCGCACGCTGGCGTCCTCGAGCAGGTTGGTCAGGGTGACCTCGGCCAGGCAGCGGTGCCCGTCGGCGTGCAGCGTCGGCACCTCGACGACCCGGCTGGCGTACGCGGTGGCGGAGATCGCCTCGACCGCCGCGGCCAGCACGGCCGCGGACTCGGGGAGCATGTGGTCGGTGAGCCGGACGCCGGCGACGCGGATCGGGTGGTGGCCGAAGACCTTGTGCACGGACTCGCTCTGGTACGTCACGAAGCCCGCCGCGTCGATGACCGTCACGACGTCGGAGCTGTGCTGGACCAGCGCCTGGAAGCGCTGCTCGGAGGCGCGCAGCTCGGCGGTGCGGGCCTCCACGCGGGCCTCCAGGTCGCGGGTCAGCGACCGGTTCTCCAGCAGCGTGAACAGCTGCCGCCCGACGATGAGCAGGATGATCGACGAGCGCGCCCAGGACACGAACAGGTCGTGCATGCCGTGGCGCAGGACCTCGATCGTGCTGGTGGCGAGGGCGGCGAGCACGGCGAGGTACGGCAGCATGACCCCGAGCGGCTGGGCGAGCGCGTGCGTGTCTTCCTCGGCGTGCGAGGTCCCGGGCCGCCGCGCGGCGAGCAGGATCAGCGCGAACCCGGTGAACCAGCCCAGGTCGAGCACGTTGCCCGAGCCGTAGGAGTCCAGCAGCGTCAGGTAGGCGTAGCCGGAGTCGGACACCGTGAACGCCACCAGCCCGGCACCGACCAGCGGCAGCGACATCGGCCGCCGCCCGCCGCGGCGCAGCCGGGCCACCATGAACAGCACCACGGTGAGCACCACCACGTCCCCGCCCGGGTACCACAGCGTGACCAGCAGCCCGAGCGAGCTGTCGGCCCCCTGCCGCACCAGCGGCCCGAGGATCAGCACCCAGGTGATGAGTAGCAGCGACGCCGCGATCATGAGCCCGTCGAGGATGCTGCGCACCTGCTGCGCGACCGTCTGCCGGCTCAGCGGGAGCAGCAGCAGGCCCGCCGCGGTGCACGGCATCATCCAGAAGTACCCGGCGTCGGCGAGGGACGGGAACGGCACCTGGCGGTCCAGCACGGTCTCGTACCAGATGCAGAACACCTGCCCGACGCCCCACGAGAAGGCCCCCAGCCCGGTGAGCGCCCACGCCCACCGCACCCGGCCCCCGCGCTCGCGCACCGCCTTGGCGAAGCAGCTCCAGGCGGCCACCCAGGCGGCCGTGAACAGCGCGAGGTTGGACACGTTCTGCGAGACGAGCGGCCCGCCGGCCCCGGAGGCGAACACGGCGCACAGCCCGGCCGTCACCGCGGCGACGGCGCCGCACAGCACCGCGTACCCGCGCGTGGGCGCGGTGGCCCTGAGCAGCCTGCCCGCCATCGTGCCCCCTCTCGTCGCGTGCCGCTCTGATCGGGTGGGGGCCGGTCGAGCTGAGCCCGCGCCCGGGCAGGCAACCGACCCGCTCCCGAGCCCGCAACGGCGTGGGGTTCGCGGGCCGGCCGGGCGGCGGGAAGCGATAAGTCGGGCGCTGCGCGCCACGACTTATCGGACTTATCCGTCGACGGGTGATGTGTGCATACATCACCACTAACCTACGGCGATGTGACGCTACATCATGGTATGTCCGAATGACTCGACCGTTGGCCGGCTGGCGCCGCTGACAGGTCGAGGCCGGCGAGTCGTGGGGCAGCCGAGACCAGGCCGGATGACGGGCCGAGAGCCATCTGGCCGAGAGCCGTCGAGCCGCGGGCCGGGCGAGGTCAGGCCGGGTCGAGGGGGTCGGTGAAGAGGCGCTCGAAGGCGAGCTCCGCCGCGCCCACCAGCGCCGCGTCCTGGCCGAGCTGCGGAGTGCGCAGCCGGACGCGCTCGCGGCAGGCCGGCAGGCCGTTGCGGTTCAGGCGGCTGCGGACCTGGGCGGCGGAGGCGAGGTACACCTCGCGGAGGGTGCCGCCGAAGATGACCATCTCCGGGTTGAAGATGTTCACCAGGTTGGCCACGCCGAAGCCGAGCCAGTCGCCGACCTGGCGCATAGCGGCCTGGGCGGTGTTGTCGCCGCGGGCGGCGGCGTCGACGACGGTGAGGATGCCGTCGCGGCCGGCGGTCGGGTTGCGGCCGGCGGCGGAGAGCAGGGCGTGCTCGCCGATCTCGGTCTCCCAGCAGCCGTGGGAGCCGCACGAGCACGGGCGGCCGTTGGGGTTGACGACCATGTGGCCGACCTCGCCGCCGTAGCCGCCGTGGCCGGTGACCGGGCGGCCGGCGGCGATGATGCCGCCGCCCACGCCGGCGTCGCCGTAGAGGTACACGAGGTTGTCGCAGCCGACGGCGGCGCCGCGGGTGTGTTCGGCCAGGGCGGCCAGGTCGGCGTTGTTGCGCACGGCGACGGGGGTGCCGGGGCCGATGAGGTCGCGCAGGGCCTCGCCGAGGGGCTGGTCGGCCCAGCCGAGCTGGGGGCCGAGCCGGACGAAGCCGTCGTCGCGGCGCACCATGGCGGAAACGGCGGCGCCGCTGCCGATGAGGTGGGCGCCGGCGGGGGCGGTGGCCTGCATCTTGCGCACGAAGCCGGCGATCGGGGCGAGCACGTGGGCGGCGTCGTGCTCGCCGCGGGGGCGGGCGGCCTCGAAGCGGTCCAGCAGGACGCCGCCGAGGCCGACGCGGGCGGCGACGATGCGGTCCACCTCGACGGCGAAGGCGTAGACGTACACCTTCTCGGACTCCGGGCGCACGACCAGCGACGGGCGGCCGGCCCGGCCCCGCTGCTCGCGCGGCACCCCCTCGCTCACCAGGCCGGCGGCGGACAGGTCGGCGGTCAGCGCACCGATCGTGCTGCGGTTGAGTCCCAGGCTCGTCGTGAGGTCGGCGCGGGACATGGCGCCGTGGAGGTGCACGGAACGCAGGAGCGCTCCGAGGTTGCTCCGGCGGATCTCCTCCTGGCTGGGGCCAACGCGCATGCTCGGCTTTCTTGTGGGGGTGCAGTAAGAGCCTAGTCGTTGCGCTTCATCGCAGTCCGGCGCGGGCCGCTCGCCGCCGGGTCACCGCGTCGATGCCGGCAGCGAGCAGCAGCACGACGCCGGTCACGATGTACTTCGTGCCAGAGCTGTAGTCCATGAGGCCCATCCCGTTCTCGATGACGGCGACGACGGCACCGCCGAGGACCGCGTTGAGGACCCGGCCCTTGCCGCCGAAGAGGCTGGTGCCGCCGATGACCGCGGCACCCATCGCGTAGAGCAGCACGTTGCTGCCGCCGGTGTTGGGGTTGACGGAGGCGTCGCGGGAGGCGGCGACGATCCCGCCGACGGCGGCCACGGTGGAGCAGATGACGAAGCCGGCGATGCGGATGGCGTCGACGTGGATGCCGGCCCGGCGGGCGGCCTCGCGGTTGCCGCCGACGGCGTAGATGTGCCGGCCGAACGCGGTGCGGTTGAGCACGAACGTGCACAGGGCGAGCAGGGCGCCGACGATGAGGACGATCATCGGCACGCCGCGCTGGGAGATGGCGGCGTTCGGGGAGCGCTCCAGGTTGAGCGTCCAGACCGCGCCGCCGAGCAGGACGGCGACGGTGAGCACGCGCAGGGCGATGATGCTGCGGGGCTCGGCGGCCAGGCCGTGACGGACCCGGCTGTAGCGCTTCCACAGGTGCTGGGCGAGCATCCCGGCGACCGTGATGCCGTAGAGCACCCACCCCTGCAAGGGCGTGAACCGTCCGTCGAAGTTGATCTTCTTGATGATCGGGTCGTTGATGCCGACGATCGTGCCGCCCTTCATGAGCAGCAGCACGGCCCCCTGGAAGGCCAGGAACGCGGCGAGGGTGACGACGAAGGACGGGATGCCGAGCTTGGCCACCAGCATGCCGATGATGAGCCCGATCGCGGCCCCGGTCGCCAGCGCGGCGAGGACGGCCAGATACCACGGCACGCCGAAGTTCGTCAGCAGTACGGCGAGGACGCTGGCGCACACGCCGCTGGCGAACCCGGCGGACAGGTCGATCTCGCCCAGCAGCAGCACGAAGACGAGGCCCATGGCGATGACGGTGACGGCGGCGCCCTGGTGCAGCAGGTTGGCGAGGTTGCCGGCGGTGACGAACTCGGGCCGCGCGACGGAGAACGCCACGACGAGGGCGAGCAGCCCCAGCACGGCGGGCAGGGCGCCCATATTGCCGCTGCGCACGCGGGCCAGGTAGTCGCGGGCGTAGGCGCCGAAGCCGGCGGCGCGCCGCTCCTCGAGCGTCTCCCGCCCGGGCAAGGTAGTCAGGCTCACGCTGCGGCTCCCTGTCGTTTCAAGCCCAGATCGCCACTGCGCCCCGTGGTGATGAGCTCGACGACCTGGGAGTGGGTGACGTCGGTGGCGCGGACCTCGGCGGCCATCTGGCCGAGGTACAGCGCGGCGATGCGGTCGGCCACCGCGAACACGTCGTTCATGTTGTGCGAGATGAGCACGACCGCCAGGCCGTTGTCGGCCAGCCGCCGGACCAGCTCGAGGACCTGCGCCGTCTGGGCCACCCCGAGGGCGGCGTTGGGCTCGTCGAGGATGACGATCCGGTTGTTCCACAGCACGGCCTTGGCGATCGCCACCGTCTGCCGCTGCCCGCCGGACAGGCTCGACACCGGCTGGCGCACCGACGCCACCGTGCGCACCGACAGGCTGGCCAGCGTCTCCGCGGCCCGCTGCTCCATGGTGATGTCGTCGAGGACCAGCCCGCGGCGGATCTCCCGGCCGAGGAACATGTTCTGCACGATGTCGAGGTTGTCGCACAGCGCCAGGTCCTGGTACACGATCTCGACCCCGAGGGCGGCGGCGTCGCGCGGGGTGTGCACCGACACCGGCCGGCCGTCGAACAGGTACTCCCCGGAGTCCATGGAGTAGATCCCGCCGATGCACTTGACCAGGGTCGACTTGCCGGCGCCGTTGTCGCCGACCAGGGCGGTGACCTGCCCGGCGTGGACGGTGAAGTCCACGTCACGCAACACCTGGACGGGCCCGAAGCTTTTGCTGAGCCCGCGGATCTCCAGCAGGGGTCTATCGGTCACGATGCTCCTCAATACCGGCTGGCTGACGAGATCCCCAGGCGAGATCCGGTACCTTACTTGATACCTGCTGCGGCGCACTTGGCGGCGAACGCGGCGGTACACACGGCGTCGGCCGCGATGTACCCGTCGTCGATGACGTCCTTGACGTTCTGCCTGGTGATGGCCTTGGGATCGAGCAGGATCGAGTCGACGTCGCGCTTGCCGACCGGGTCGTGGACCTTGTGGTCAGTGACACCCGTCTCACCCTTGGCCAGGCCGATGGCCAGCTTGGCCGCGGCCGCCGCCTCCCGCCGCACGTCCTTGTAGACGGTCATGCACTGGTCGCCGTTGAGGATGTTCTGCAGGCCCTGCGCGGTCGCGTCCTGCCCGGTGACCGGGATCCGCCCGTTGAGGCCCTGCTTCTTGAGCACGTTGATCGCGGCGTTGGCCACCCCGTCGTTGGCCGCGATCACCCCGCCGATGTTCGGCTGGGCGGTCATCATCTGCTCGAACGTCGTCCCGGCCCGGGTGTTGTCCCACTCCTCGATCCACTGGTCCGGGCCCTTGACGTACTCGCCGGAGGCGAAGCGGGGTGCCAGGACCGCGTCGTAGCCGTCCTTGAACAGTGTGGAGTTGTTGTCCGTCTGCGCCCCGTTGAGCTCCGCGATGACCGGTTTGGTGATCTTCGCGGCGGTCAGGCAGTCGACCAGGCCCTGACCCTGCAGGGTGCCGACGGCGGTGTTGTCGAAGGACACGTAGTACCGCGCCGAACCGCCGAGGGTGAGCCGGTCATAGTCGATCGTGGCGACGCCGGCGTTCTTCGCCTTGTCGAGGACCGCCTTGCCGGTGCCGGAGTCCAGGTTCACGATCATGAGCACGTCCACACCCTGGGTGATCATCTGCTCGGCGAGGGTGGTGAAGGCGCTCTTGTCGTTCTGCGCGTTCTGGATCTCGTAGTCGACCCCGGCGGCCTTGAACGCGGCGGCGAGGTACTTGCGGTCGGCGGTCTCCCAGCGGGCCGAGGACTTGCTGTCGGGCAGGATGACCCCGATGCGCGGCCGGCCGTGCCCGGCCTTGCCCGCGACGTCGCTGGTGCAGGCCGTGAGCCCGCATGCGGCCAGTGCGCCTACCGCCAGCAGGCACAGGATCCCTCGGCGCATGTGCACGGGTCCTTTCCGCGTCGTGACAAGCGGTGATTGTGTCGGGCAACGTATGCGTGCCGAACGCCGAGCACAAGGGTGGCGCCGCCCGGTGCACGGTAGCCGCCCGTAACGATTCCGCAAAGCAGCAGTGACCAGCGCCTGGTCCGGGTCGATCAGCGCGAGGCCCCGCCGAAGCCCGCCTGACGGGGCCGGGGCGGCGCCCCCATACTGTGCGCATGCCTCGTCCGGTCCTGTTCCGGCTGTTCGTCGCCGCCCTGCTGGTGCTCATCGTCGGCGGCGTCGCGACGACCGCGTATGCGCTGCGCAACGCGGGGACGAAGGCCCCGGCGGCGGGCCCGTCGGACCTGGCCCCGTCCGGCCCGCCGCCGGCGTCCGCCTCGCCGGCGCTCCCGCCGTTCACCGGCTGGTCCGACCCGAAGCTGGTGGGCCTGCCGTACGGCACGAAGGTCCAGGGCCTGCTGACGTTCCGCGGCAACCCGACCCGCACCTACTACGGCCAGGGCCCGGTGCCCAGGACGATGCCGGTGCGCACGTGGCAGTTCCCGCGCTCGGGCGGGCTGTGCGCGATGTCCAGCGACAAGGGCGAGACCCGCGAGTGGTGCGGCAGCGGCTGGACCGGGCAGCCGGCCGTGTTCGAGCGCGACGGGCGCACCTGGGTGGTGTTCGGCGCCTACGACCGCAACATCCACTTCCTGGACGCGGCGACCGGAGAGCGGATCCTCCCCGACTTCAAGACCGGCGACATCATCAAGGGCAGCGTGACGGTCGACCCGGACGGGTTCCCGCTGCTGTACTCCGGCTCCCGCGACAACTACTACCGGGTCATCGCCCTGGACCGCGGCGTGCCGACCGAGCTGTGGAAGCTCTCGGCGGACGCGGTGACGCCGACGATGTGGAACGACGACTGGGACGGCTCGGGCCTGATCATCGACGACTACCTGCTCGAGGGCGGGGAGAACAGCCAGTTCCACATCGTGAAGCTCAACCGCGGCTACGGCCCCGACGGCAAGGTGACCGTGAACCCGCAGCTGGTGTTCCACACGCCCGGCTGGGACGAGCAGGAACTGCGCGACTTCGGCGACACCAACGTGTCGATCGAGAACTCGGTCGCGGTGTTCAAGGACACGGTGTACTTCGCCAACTCCGGCGGCCTGGTGCAGGGCTGGGACCTGTCGGGGCTGAAGGCGGGCCGGGCGCCGACGCGGACGTTCCGGTTCTGGACCGGCGATGACACCGACGCCTCCGTGGTCGTCGACGCCGACGGCTACCTGTACGTCGGCTCGGAGTTCGAGAAGGGCAACGCCCGCTCCCGCGAGGTCGGCCAGATGCTCAAGCTCGACCCGTCCAGGCCGGACGACCCGGTGGTGTGGTCGGTGAAGGACCAGGCGACGCGGCCGGCCGGGATCTGGGGGACCCCGGCGCTGTACCGCGACATCGTCGTCTACGACACGGCCGGCGGCGACGTGCTCGGCATCGACCGGGGCAGCGGCGAGGTGCGGTGGCGCTTCCACCTGCCCGGCGGGGAGACCTGGCAGTCGCCGGTCATCGTCGACGACACCCTGTTCATCGGCGACTGCGCCGGCACGATGCACGCCTACGACGTGGCCGACACCCACGCCAGCCCGCAGCCGCTGTGGGAGATGAAGATCGGCGGCTGCATCGAGTCGACGCCGGCGGTGTGGAAGGGCACCCTGTACTTCGGCACCCGCGCGGGCGCCATCCACGCCCTCACGGCGGCGACCCCGTGAGTGCCCCGGGCGGTGCCCGATATCTACCCGGCGGCCCGAACGATCGGCCCTAGTATCCTAGGACGCTTTAGGCGATGGCGACGCGGACGGAAGGTCGAATCAGTCCGGCAGTTCGGCCAGCACGAGCGCCAGCGTGTCGGTGGCGTCGGTTTCGTCGTAGGTTCGGCCGTCACGCGTGCGCACCAGGTACCGGCCGGGAGCCTCTACCGGGGTGACCGTCGGATGGAGCCGGGTGTAGGGCCACCGTGGCGTGCTGCTGAAGCACAGAGTCCAATGGCTGGTGTACGGCCGTAGCGCGCGAAGCTGCGGCCGATGGAAGGCCAGGGCGACGAACGCCGACAGACGGGTTGCCAGCCGATGTGCGCAGTGGTTCTCGTACAACAGCAGCCAGTTCGACTCCCGGGAGTCGCCTCGCTCCCGCGCCTCGGCGAGGGCCACCGATCCCAGAAACGGCCACGCTGCCGCGACCTGGCCAGGTCGTGTCCGGGATAGCCACAGCCGCGCCGCGTCGGCGGCCGTCGCCAGGTCCGGTGCGTACCCGTGCAGCAAGGTGACACGGCCGCCGCTTGACTCCAGTCATCCCCCGCATCGCTCACCGCTCCATACTGCACCTGCCGGAGCGCCGCGTAGAGGTCGCAGCAACAATGATCCATGTGCTTCGTTCATGCTGCGCTGCCTGCGGAAGCACGCGTTCTCAAAGCCCTCGACATCGACGCGATCTGCGCCCTGCACGAGGAGGCCGGACGGCTGCGACTCGGCCTCGGCACCGGCGGCCCCTGGCTGAGGGCTCACCTGGACCCGGACGGCGTCCACTACCTGGTGCCGGATCCGGCCAGCTACTACTGGCCCGGCAACCCGGACGGCAAAGGCGGCACGATCCGCTGGTGGCAGTGCACCGCACTTCTTCGGATGTGCGATGGCGAACAGGTCACCGGCATGATCGCCGTACTCCCGGAGACCTTCACAGCGCTGCCTTCGACCTTGCGCCGAAGCGAACAGCTGCGACTGGCTCACGTCGCTCGCACCACCGAGCGAGACACCTACCTCTGGGGCCGGGATCACAAGGCCGACTGCAGCCCGCAGCTCTGCGGCTACGTCCCCGAAGTCTCCGACGTCCCGCCGCCGGAGATTGATGAGGCGGCGCCACGCATCTGTACCGATGTTCCTCAACCCCGGACCAGGCCACCGTTCACCGCATCTGGCCCCGCCGCTGGTCGGCGGCGGGAATGACTGATCCTAGTGTCCTAGGATGCCTTAGGCGACGTGGCTTCGCCACGCCTGCAAAAAACCAATAAGGCCGCTGCGCGGCCGACTTGTCTTTTTTGGGTTTCGCGCCGCCGGGCCGGCTCGGGAAGGCGGTAATCGGTGCGGGTTAGAGGGCGTATCAAGGTGACCCGCTATGGCACGATCACCCACGCCGTCCAGGCGCAATCGACACCACCGGACCCGACATCCTGCTGCACCTCGGCGATCCGCCGACACCGGTCCCCGAACCCGTCTCCGAGCTGCTGCTGGCCCTGCGCGACCAGCGCACCAACATGCGCACCGCCACCAACTGCGCCGCCCGCTGGTTGTTCCCAGGCTGCCGCGCTGGCCAACCCCTCACCGTCGCCGCGATCGCCCCGCTTATTCGGGACCCCGGCGTCCCGACCGTCCCCGGCCGCCTCGCCGCGCTACGCCAGCTCGTGCTCCAGGTCCCCGCACCGGGTCGTCGCCCAGGCCCCATCGCCACGCCGCCCAACGACACCACGCCGCCGCCGGCGGCACTTGGAACCGCTACAGCCCAAGCGGGAATACCAGACAGTTGGATTACCACACCCTGCCAGTCGGCCTCCCTCGGTCAGGCCGCCGCCGAAGTGAAGCAGCTGGCCTTGCCCGGCTGACCATCCTTGTATCAACCACTTGACACAACCGAGGCGTCCCGGCATGCTCGCTTGTGTCAAACACTTGATACAAGGATGGTGTCATCGTGGTTGGTGCATGGATTGTGGGGCTCCTGCTGGTGGCGTTGCTCGGCGTCGCGCTGGCTGGCCCGTCGGCCGCGGGCGAGCCCGCGGCCGAGCGCATTCGGCGCACTACCGGGCGCTGGCGGTGGGCCGGCCTGGCCCTCGGGGCGGCGGTCGCCGTCGCCGCTGGCGGCTACGACCCGTTGGGACGCGGCGTCCTGCTGGCCGCACCCCTGTTCGGGCTCTGCGTGCTGGCCGGGGTGGTGGCGGGAGAAAGCCGCGTCGTCGTCCGTCCCGCCAGCAGCACCCGCCAGGCCGCTCTGGAGACCCGGCAGGTCCGCCACTACCTGCCACGCCGACCGTTCCGGGCGGTGTCCGCCGCCGGCACCGCACTGGCCGTCCTGCTGGCCGCGACCACCGCCACCGGCTCCGCCGACGACCTCGGCCGCGCCGGCCGCGCCCTGGCTTACGACTGCGGCGAGTTCGCCGGCGCCACCGGCCCATGGGCCGGATCCTTCTACAGTCTCCCGCTCGCCCTGGTCGCCGGCCTCGGCGTGCTGATCGCCGCGCTGGCGATGCACCGGCTCGTCGGGCGTCCCCGGCCGCAGGCCCCCGCCGGTGACCTGGTGCGGGACGACGCCGAGCGGCGTCGCTCCGCCACCGCCGTCACCGGCGCCTGCGGCGTGCTGGTCGCCATCCCTCTCATCGGGGTCTCCCTGTTCACGGCGGCCGGGCTGCTGTCCAACCCGTGCCGGCCGGCGTGGTGGACGGCCGCCGCCTGGGGGCTGTTCCTGCTCGTCCCGGCCTGGACCGTCTTGCTGGGCTGGAGCGCCGTCGCCGTCCTTCGCCCCGGCCACCGCGCCGACCGGCCCGCCCCGGTGCCGGCGTGAACGCCCCGACCCTGCGGATCGACACGCAGAACCCCACGCCCCCGTACGAGCAGCTGCGCCGGCAACTGGTCGACCTGATGCACACCGGAGTGCTCAAACCCGGTGACCGGCTGCCACCGCTGCGGCAACTCGCCGGCGATCTCGGCCTGGCCGTCGGCACCGTGGCTCGCGCTTACCGCGAGTTGGAGGCCGCCGGGCTGGTCCGGTCCCGACGCGGCGGCGGCACTCGCGTCGCGGACCAGGCACCCACGCCACCCGCTGACGGGCACCGCCAAGCGCTCGACCGGCACGCGGCCGACTACCTGCGGCAGGCACGGCTGCTCGGCGCCGACCGGGAAGCCGCCCTCGACGCCGTACGCCGCGCCTGGCCCGCCGACGCGTGACACGAGTCAGGCCCGCCGCGCCGGAACAACTCCCGTCACCTGGCCGTCGAAACAGACTTAGCTGGCGCTTGGTGACGGGACGGGGACGGTCTGGCAGGCCACGACGGCGGAGAGGTGCCAGCCGAGGGTCTTGTCGGCGCGGAAGGTGAGCACGGCGACGGTCTGGGCCTGGTGGTCGAAGCCGATGTCGACGCGGTCGTCGCTGTCGAAGAGGTGGCGCTGCCCGGCGAGCAGGGCCGGGGTGCGGGCGGTGGCCCAGGCGGTGGCGATCTGGTCGGGGGTGCGGGTCTCGCGGGTGGTGGGCGGTGCGGTGGCGCTCGCGCCGGCGATCTGGGTGCCGTGGCCGCAGTGGAGTTGGGCGGCGGGGTCGAAGCGGGCGGCGTTGTGGTCGCCGGCCCAGTTGACGTACGTGATGAGTGCCGCGGCGGCGAGGGCGATGCCGAGGAGGCGGAGGGTGGTGCGGCGCACCTACTCAGCGTGCTCTTTTCGCCACCAGTCGGTGCCGGTTTTGGGCAGAGTGTCGATGGGGTCGTAGTAGGGGTAGGTGCGGTCGAGTTGGGTGTCGTCGTCTTCGATGCTGGTGCGGTAGTTCTTGGTCCAGTAGGAGATGCCGCGTTCGCGGTCGTATTCGGTGACCATGTGGACCCAGCGTTTGCCGACGTAGGGGACGTCGCAGACGATGCGGGGGGTGGCGTAGCCGGGTAGGTAGCCCATGATGTCGTGCTGGAGTTGCTGGGCCTGCCAGACGGCGACGCGCCAGTGTTCGGCGTTGGGGATCATGTCGCACATGTAGAAGTAGTACGGCAGGATGCCGGCTTCGCCTTGGAGTGCGAAGCAGAGGTCGAGCAGGTCGGCGGCGGTGGCGTTGACGCCGCGCAGGAGGACGCCCTGGTTGCGTACGTCGCGGACGCCGACTTCGAGGGCGGTGTGGGCGGCTTTGGCGACGAGTGGGGTGAGGGATTGGGCGTGGTTGACGTGGGTGTGGATGGCGAGGTTGACGCCGCGTCGGGCGGCGGTGCGGGCGACGCGTTCGAGGCCTTCGACGAGGTTGGGTTGCAGCCAGTGCTGGGGGAGTCCGGCGAGGGCTTTGGTGGCGAGGCGGATGTCGCGGATGGTGTCGATGGCGAGGAGTTGCATGAGGAATGACTCGAGTTGGTGCCAGGGGAGGTTGGCGACGTCTCCGCCGGAGACGACGATGTCGCGGACGCCGGGGTGGGTGCGGAGGTAGTCGAGGATGGCGGTGTGGCGGTCGGTGGGTTTGTGGGCGAGTTTGAGTTTGGTGATGGTGGGGGTGTTGTTGCCGACGAGGTCCATGCGGGTGCAGTGGCCGCAGTACTGGGGGCAGGTGGCGAGGAGTTCGGCGAGGACTTTGGTGGGGTAGCGGTGGGTGAGTCCTTCGGCGACCCACATGTCGTGTTCGTGGAGGGAGTCGCGGGTGGCGTAGGGGTGTGAGGGCCAGTCGGGGAGGCGGTCGCTGGCGATGGGGAGCATGTAGCGGCGGATGGGGTCGGTGCGGAGGGTGTCGTCGGTGGGGGGTGCGCCGGGGACGATGGTGTTGATCATTTGGGGTGGGATGAGCATGGACATGGTGGCGTGGTGGGTCTGGTCGGCGGCGAGGTCGTTGTAGAAGGTGTCGGTGATGGTGTCGCCGAGGACGTTGCGGAGTTGGGGGATGGTTTTGACGCAGTGGGCGCGTTGCCATTGGGCGTTTTCCCACTGGTCGCGGGTGACGTCGGTCCAGCCGGGGAAGCGGCGCCAGTCGGGTTCGTGGAGTGCGTGGCGCTGGTAGACGTATGGCTGCATGCGGGCGCTCCCCTAAAGTTTCCGTCTTATCGGGAGCGTAGCCGGAAATCTTGCGTCGCACGAGCCTAAGGGCGGAAGGTTTGCTGTCTGTCGTCTGGTTGGGCGAGATTGGCGGCTCGTGGGCGGACGTCGGATGATCTTCGGCTGCATACGGTGATCGGGCACCTGCCCGCACCCTTCGCGCACCCGAGGTCCGATGAAGAATCGCTGGTCCGTCCGAGCCAAGATCACCGCGATGATGACCGTGCCGCTGGTCATGCTCGTGGCGTTGTGGCTGTTCGCGGTGAGTATCACGCTGCCGTCCGCGCTCGACCTGCGGGGCGCGGCGACGATCGCGGATCGGGTCGGGGAGCCCGGCGAGGCGATGGTGGTGGCGCTGCAGTCCGAGCGGCAGCTGACGGGCGCGTACCTGTCGTCGGGGCGCAAGAGCGGGCAGCAGGCGATGCTGGAGGCGCGCAAGAAGTCCGATGAGGCGGTGGCGGCGTTCAAGCGGTTGTCGTCGAGCGGGCCGGCGAAGGATGCGTCGTCGGATGAGCTGGTGCTGGCGCTGGATACGACGTACAAGGCTCTCGAGGGGGTGGCGGCGGTCCGGCAGGCGGCCGACGCCGGCGGCGAGCCGGACGGTGCCCGCAACGGGTTCAACCAGATCGTCATGACGACGTACGGGGTGTTCGAGTCCGCGGCGAACCATCACGATGCTGACGTGGCGCAGGAGGCGCGTGGGGCGTTCGTGCTGTCGATGGCCCGGGAGCTGTTGTCGCAGGAGGACACGCTGGTCGGTGACTTCACCACCGAGGGTGACTTCACGGTCGCGGACTTTGCGCAGCTGGTGACGCTGGTCGGGCAGTCGCGGCTGATTCTGCCGTATGCGTCGACGCAGTTGCGGGCGCAGCAGCAGGTGCAGTACCGGCAGCTGGCGGCCGGGGCGCAGATGAAGGCGTTGCAGGATCTCGAGGACCGGATGATGGCCGCGTCGCCGGGCAAGTCGTCGGGGGTGGAGCTGGCGCAGTGGCGGGCGGCGTTCGATCCGGTGAACGCGCAGCTGGCGCAGTTCCGGTCGAGTGTGCAGCGGGTGAATGTGCGGCATGCGTCGGAGGCGTCGGACCGGATCGTGTTGCAGCTGGTCGTGGCGGGTGTGGTGGGTCTGCTGGCGGTGGTGGCGTCGGTGCTGTTGTCGGTGCGGACGGGCCGGTCGGTGGCGCGGCGTCTGGACGGGTTGCGGGTGGCGGCGCGGGAGCTGGCCGAGCGGCGGCTGCCGTCGGTGGTGTCGCGGCTGCGGATGGGTTCGGCGGTGGACGTGGCGGCGGAGGCGCCGCCGCTGCGGCTGGGTTCGGATGAGATCGGGCAGGTGGCGGAGGCGTTCAACTCGGTGCAGCGCACGGCGGTGGCTTCGGCGGTGGATGAGGCGTCGGTGCGGCAGGGGATGAACGAGGTGTTCCTGAACATTGCGCGGCGTAGTCAGACGCTGCTGCATCGGCAGCTGTCGCTGCTGGATGGGATGGAGCGGCGGACGAGTGAACCGGATGATCTGGCGGACCTGTTCCGGGTCGATCATCTGGCGACGCGGATGCGGCGGCACGCGGAGGATCTGGTGATTCTGGCGGGGGCGACGCCGGGGCGGGGGTGGCGTAATCCGGTGCCGGTGATCGACGTGGTGCGGGGCGCGGTGTCGGAGGTGGAGGACTACGCGCGGGTGCAGGTGCTGCAGATCGGTGAGGGTGCGGTCGTGGGCCGGGCGGTCGGTGACGTCATTCATCTGCTGGCGGAGCTGCTGGAGAACGCGACGGCGTATTCGCCGCCGCACACGCGGGTGCAGGTGACGGGGCAGTCGGTGCCGAACGGGTTTGTGGTGGAGGTCGAGGACCGGGGTCTGGGGATGACGGCGGAGGCGGTCGCGGAGGCGAACCGGCGGCTGGCGGAGCCGCCGGATTTCGACCCGGCGAACAGTGCGCGGCTGGGGTTGTTCGTGGTGGCGCAGCTGGCGGCGCGGCACCGGGTGAAGGTGATGCTGCGGCCGTCGCCGTTCGGGGGTGTGACGGCGGTGGTGTTGTTGCCGATGGATCTGGTGGTGGCGCAGTCGTCGGTGTTGCCGCCGGGGGCGGCGCAGGAGCTGAAGAATACGCACGAGCTGCCGATGGTGGCGGCGGAGCCGTTTTCGTGGCTGCCGGAGTCGGGGGCGGAGCCGTCGCCGGGGCGGGCCCAGGCGCGGCCGGAGGCGCAGCGGCGCCGGGAGGTGCCGCGGCCGGAGGTGGCTGAGGGGCCGGTGCGCGGCGGGCTGCCGAGGCGGGTGCGGCAGCAGAGTCTGGCGCCGCAGTTGCAGACGGAGCAGTCCACGGCGGCGGCCGGGGTGGAGGGGGACGATGAGCCGGCGTCGGCGCGGTCGCCGGAGCAGTTGCGGCGGATGATGTCGTCGTTTCAGGCGGGTACGGCGAGGGGCCGGCATGCGTCGGGGCCGGCCGATGGTGACGGTACGGACGGGGGGCGGCGGTGACGGTGTCGGCGCAGGGCAGTAATTCGGGCCTGAACTGGCTGTTGGATGACTTGGTGCACCGGGTGCCGTCGGTACAGCGGTCGGTGGTGCTGTCGGTGGATGGGCTGATGATGGGTGCGTCGAGGGGCCTGTCGCAGGAGGATGCGGAGCATCTGTCGGCGGTTGCGGCCGGGTTTCAGAGTCTGGCGCGTGGGGCGGGGCGGCATTTTGGTGGTGGCGCGGTGCGTCAGACGATCATCGAGATGGAGTCGGCGTTTCTGTTCGTGACGGCGGCGGGGCGGGGTGCGTGCCTTGCGGTGCTGGCGGATGCGGAGGCGGACATCGGGCTGATCGCGTATGAGATGGCGATGCTGGTGCAGCGGGTCGGGGAGACGTTGTCGACGTCGGCGCGTGGGGCGGGTGGGCAGTGACGGATCCGCCGGGCCGGCATGCGGCCGGGAGCTGGGACGGGTACGAGCCGCCGGTGCATGGGTGGCCGGAGCCGCCGCGGGAGGATCTGCGGGCGGAGCCGTGGTCGGATCATGCGTGGGTGGATCGGGATGCGGGTCCGGTGGTGCGCCCGTATGCGATGACGGGCGGGCGGGTCGTGCCGGCGTCGGACAAGTTCGACGTGGTGGCGATGGTGGTGGCGAACCGGGCGGCCCTGTCGGGGGTCGGGTACGGGTTGCAGCCGGAGCATCGGGCGATTCTGGCGTATGCGCGGGAGCCGTTGGCGGTGGCGGAGCTGGCGTCGCATCTGGATCTGGCGCTCGGGGTGGTGCGGGTGCTGCTGGGTGACTTGCTGGGGCAGGGGCTGATTGAGATGTATGAGCCGCAGGGGGCGGGCGGGTTGCCGAGTGAGCGTGTGTTGAGGGCGGTGATCAATGGACTCCGGGCGCTCTGAGCGGCCTGTGCCGACCGCGATCAAGATTTTGGTCGCGGGTGGGTTCGGGGCGGGGAAGACGACGTTGGTGGGGGCGGTGAGTGAGATCCGGCCGTTGCAGACGGAGGAGTCGCTGACCGCGGCGGGGATCGGTACTGACGATCTGTCCGGGGTGGAGCGGAAGTCGACCACGACGGTGGCGATGGATTTCGGGCGGATCACGATCGGGTCGGAGATCGTGTTGTACCTGTTCGGCACGCCGGGGCAGGACCGGTTCTGGTTTCTGTGGGATGAGCTGGCGTTGGGTGCGCTGGGGGCGGTGGTGCTGGCGGATACGCGGCGGCTGGCGGACTGCTTCCCGTCGATCGACTATTTCGAGCGGCGGGGTACGCCGTTCGTGGTGGCGGTGAACTGTTTCGATGATGCGGTCACGTATTCGGAGGTGGAGGTGCGGGAGGCGTTGGATCTGGATGGGCATGTGCCGTTGCTGTTGTGTGATGCGCGGGACCGGGAGTCGTCGAAGGCGGTGCTGATCGGTCTGGTGGAGCATGTGTTGGCGTTGTCGGGGTTGCGGCCCCGCTAGCACCGCTTGAAAGATATCCTGTATTCGCGTTACTCTGCCGGAAAATCTTCGGCACAGTTGGGTGGGTGCGGGAAATGAGTTCGCCGATCGGGTTGCACCGGGTGGTTGCCCCGGCCGGGGTGCTGCCGCAGGCGGCGCTGCGCCTCGACCCGTCCCCGGCGATCCGCCCCGACGAGGTCCGGGTCGCGGTGCAGCGGCTCAACCTGGACGCGGCCAGCTACCGGCAGCTGGCCGAGGAGCACGGCGGCGACGGCGAGCGGATCCGGGCGGCGGTCCTGGCGATCGTGCGCAGCCGCGGGAAGATGCACAACCCGGTCACCGGCTCCGGCGGGATGCTCATCGGCACCGTCGAGGAGGCCGGGCCGGCCTCGCCGCTCGGGCTGCGGGCCGGGGACCGGGTCGCCACGCTCGTCTCGCTGACCCTCACGCCGCTGCACATCAGCGACGGGCTGCGGGACTGGGACGGGCGCGGCGAGCAGGTGCCGTGCGCCGGGCACGCGATCCTGTTCGCCCGGTCGGTCGCCGCGGTCCTGCCCGACGACCTCGACCCGCAGCTGGCCCTGGCGGTGCTGGACGTGTGCGGGGCGCCGGCCCTCGTCGCGCGGTGCCTGCGGCAGCGGCCGGCGGGCCGGGTCGTGGTCCTCGGCGCGGCCGGGAAGTCCGGGAGCCTCGCCCTCGCCGCCGCCCGCGGCACCACCCGTGTCGGGGTCGTCCGCGACGACGCCGAGCGGGCCCGCCTGGAGGGCACCGGGCTGGCCGAGCAGGTGGTCGTCGCCGACGCCCGCGACGCTGTCGGGCTGGCCGCGGCCCTTGACGCCGCCGGCGGGCCGGGCGAGCTGACCGTGGTCTGTGTCGACGTGCCGGGCTGCGAGCACGCCGCGATCCTCGGCACCGCGCCGGGCGGTACCGTCGTGTTCTTCTCCATGGCCACGTCGTTCCCGGCCGCGGCGCTCGGGGCGGAGGGCCTCGCCGCGGATGTGACGATGCTCATCGGCAACGGCTACGTGCCGGGACATGCCGGCTACGCACTGTCGCTGCTGCGATCTGACACGGCGCTGCGGGAGCTGTTCACGGCGCGGCTCGGGCACCGGTTGGCAGACTGGGCGCCATGAAGACCCTCTACCGCGGTGGCCGCGTCCACACCCCGGCCGACCCCAGCGCCACCGCGCTGCTCACCGACGGCGACCGCATCACCTGGCTCGGGCCCGACGCCGACGCCCCGACCGGCGCGGACCGGACCGTCGAGCTCGACGGGGCCCTGGTCACGCCGGCGTTCGTCGACGCGCACGTGCACACCACCGCGACCGGGCTGACCCTGCAGGGCCTCGACCTCGCCGCCGCCCGCGGCGCCCGGGACGTGCTGGACGCCGTCGCCGCCCACGCTGCCGCCCTGCCCGCCGGCGCGGTCGTCAT